>JARIDA010000001.1 GCA_029257065.1 Tissierellaceae bacterium
TACCAAATATTTCTCTAGCCTTCTTATTATAAATCTGTATCTTACCCTCATTATCTATTACTATAAATCCTTCAGACATAATATCAGTAAACATACTCACATATTTCTCTGAATTAAAGTTCATCAAATCACCCCTTAGAGTATATTTCTCAATTTAAATATTTTACTTTACAAATTCATACTATCATTTTTGGAATATTCTTTCAAGATTCCTAAGTATAGGAAAAAATAAGCATTAAAATAAGAGAGATCTTATTTTAATGCTTATTAATATTTTTATCATATCTTAAGAGTTTATACTAAATCTCTTATTATTTGTTCTCTATCTCCTTCTAATAAATCTATAACAGGTATTTCTATCAATGTATAAGCACCTGGCGATTGATTAAAAGTTGCTCTTGCTGAACTACATAATATTTGTGCAGTTAATGCTGGATTGTTTATGCTCATGCTAAATTCAAATTTTTGATTAGCTGTTTTTCCAGACATTCCCTTTCTTTCAATTAGAACCCCATGTCCAACATCTTTATACATTGAAACATCATCAACTTGTTTTACATGAGTTTCATCATTTATAAAGTATGAATCTGTTTTTATAGTATTTTCAATTTCTTCAAATGAAATGCTACCATCTAGTTGTACATAAACTAATCTCCTATGAATTCCTGCACCTGTAGGAAGTGTTACTGATAATGCATCTTCAACACCATCTAGATTTTTTACAACTGTTGAATGTCCCATACTCATTCCTGGACCAAAGTTAGTATATGTTTCTCCTTTTGGAGCACAAGCTAATAGCATAGCTCTTATAATAGAGTCTGTTCCTGGATCCCATCCTGATGCGATTATAGACACAGCCTCATGCTCTTTAGCTACCTTATCAAGTTCTTCCACATTATTAAATATTTCTTCATGAATATCAAATCCATCAACTGTATTTATTCCTAATTCTAAACATTCAATAGCACTTTTCTTAGCAAATCTAGACGGAACCGTTATTACAGCAACATCTACATCCTTTAAGTCTTC
This sequence comes from Tissierellaceae bacterium, assembly GCA_029257065.1. GTDB lineage: Bacteria > Bacillota > Clostridia > Tissierellales > Tissierellaceae > JARIDA01. Next base: position 1,030 of record JARIDA010000001.1, read on the forward strand.
TATGCTTTTTACTAATTCAACACCTGGAATATCCAGAAGTTCTACAATTCCTGCTAATTCCATATCTCCAGATTCTTCAACTGCTTCTACCACTTTTTTTCCTATATTACCATAACCTATAACTGCTACCCTTTTCATTTATATTCCTCCCCATATTTTATTATACACACGGTTTAAATTTGTCAATTTTTTTATTTCCATCTACTTATAAGGCTTGAATTGACAAGGTTTGAATTTTAAAGTATAATAAATAGTGAGTCAATTACTTGATTACAATCATATCATACATATTCTTTAAATTCCATAATTAAAATTAAATTCCTATTTATTGCCTTAGTAAATATGGATAATTTGAAAGGTGGTATTAATTATGGCAAAAGTAGTAATTATTGGTGGAGGTTGGGCAGGTTGTGGAGCTGCAATAGCTGCAGCAAAAGCAGGTGCTGAAGTTACACTATTAGAGAGAACAGATATGCTTTTAGGAACAGGTTTAGTTGGTGGTATAATGAGAAACAACGGAAGATATACTGCTACTGAAGAAGCAATTGCAATGGGTGCAAATGAACTTTTCCATATTACGGATACAGTTTCAACTCATACAAATATTGACTTCCCTGGACACAAGCATGCAACATTATATGATGTAGCAAATATTGAGCCAAGCATTAAAAAATCATTATTAGATAATAATGTAGAAATATTATTAGAAGAGAGATTTTTAGACTTGGAAATGGATGGAGAAAAAATAGTTAAAATAAAAACAGCTAGTGGAACTGAAATTGAAGCAGATGTATTTATAGATACAACTGGATCAGCTGGACCACAAGGAAATTGTTTGAAATACGGTAACGGTTGTGCAATGTGTGTTTTAAGATGCCCAAGCTTTGGTGGTAGAGTTAGTGTTGGAGCAAAAGCAGGAGCAGCTGAATTCATGGGTAAAAAAGCAGACGGTACTGTAACTGCAATGTCTGGTTCATGTAAACTTATGAAAGAATCATTATCAGATGAGATTCACAATACATTAAATGAAAAAGGAGTTGCTGTTATATCCATTCCTGATGAATTAAGAAATTCAGATGCATTATCTGGTAAAGCATGTCAACAATATGCATTAAAAGATTACTCAGACAATGTTATCTTACTTGACACAGGTCATGCAAAACTTATGAGTCCATATTTTAAACTTAGTGATCTTAGAATGATTCCAGGATTTGAGCATGCTAGATATGAAGATCCATATTCTGGAGGATTTGGAAACTCAATTAGATACTTATCAATCTCACCAAGAGACAATCACTTAAAGGTTGAGGGAGTAGATAATCTATTCTGTGCTGGTGAAAAATCTGGATCATTTGTAGGACATACTGAAGCAATAGTTACTGGTTACTTAGCAGGAAACAATGCTGCTAGATTTGTAGCTGGGAAAGAACTTTTAGAAATACCAAGAAGCACTGCAATTGGTGAATCTATTAGTTATGTTGGAGAACAAATGAGAACAGAAGATGGAAAGAAACACAAATATACATTCTCAGGTTCTGTATTATTCGATCATTTAAAATCTAAAGATTTATATTCTACAGATGATAAAAAGATTGAAGAATATGTTAAAGAAGCTGGTGTATACAAAATATTCGACGAAAAAGTACTATAATATAAATAAAACCCGCTAGGAATTCCTAGCGGGTTTTTCTATTTAATATATAATTTTCTTATATCTATATTCTTACATCCAAACTATAACCGCAAATATTGTTGAAACAACTAAACCTGTAACAACGGGGATAAAGTTTTTTCTAGCAAGTTCTAAAGGAGATACTCCTGAAACACCTGCTGTGGCAACTAGACCAAATGACCAAGCAGCTAAACAGCCTCCACCTGACCAAACAGCACCCATTTGACCTACTGCTACTAAAGCGTGAATATTAATTCCTTGTGGCCCACCTAATGCTTCACCTAAACTAGCTATCATTGGTAGTCCAGAGAATCCTGATCCATCAAGTCCTGTTATAATACCTATAAGTAAATTTCCAAAAGCCAAGAAAAATGCATTTAATGGTAATACATTGGCTAAGGCTTGTCCTAAATCAAAAAGTAATGCTGGAGCTCCTTCACCTAAAATATCACAACAACTAGAGGAACCTAGAAAGAAAAATGCCGCAATTGGAATAATTGGGGAAAATATTTTGATTGAAAATAAGAATCCATGACGCAAATAATCCACAATTTTTTCTAAAGATTCATTTCCATGTTGAACAACTGGTCCTGCAATCAAGAACAATAGACCAACACCACCAATTAAAGCTGTACTTCCTCCGCCTCTAATTTGATTTACTACCATAGCAATTATGGCTGCAAAGAAAGCTAGAGGAACTAATACTGCAAAAACTCTACCTTTAGGATTTGACTCTTCTTCCATCTCTTCTTCTTCAGCTTCCATTTCTTCCATTCGCTTTTCCTGTTCCAAAATAAATTCTGGACTTTTAATATCTCTACGCATTATTATAAATGCCATTATACTTGCCACTCCACCAGTTATAAGTGATAGTGGGATTACATACGGTAATAAGGATCCTTCAGCTAATCCTATAGTTCTCTCAGCCAAGCCTGGAGCACCTTGAATTACCCAGTCACCACTTAATGCCATTCCATGTCCTAGAATATTAACTGCCATTGCAGCAGACAATGCTGGAAGACCAGATTTAACTGCTATAGGAATTAAAATAGCTCCTACTAATGCAGTTGCTGGTGTAGGCCAAAAGAAAATAGCTGCAAAATACATTAATATTCCTAGAGCCCAAAAAGCCACATTAGGATTTGACATTAATCTTCTTGCAGGCGCAACCATAATCCTATCCGCCCCTATATCCTCCATACTCTTTAACATGGCCACCATTAATGCAATAACCAACATAATATCAAATAAATCTTCACCTGCTACTAACATTCCATTAAAAAGTGCCTGTGACGCACCAATTAAACTACCTGTATACACTAAACCTATAATAAATATACCAATTAAACTGGGTAATACTACCTCACGTTTCATTACCATAGCCACAATAATAATACCTATGAACAAGAGATAAATCCAATGAACTGCCATTAAATTAACTTCCATTTTATATATCCTCCTTCTAATTTTATTACTTTAATATGTAAATAATGATTAATACACTCTTTCCCTAATATGGATATATTCTTTAAATTCCTGAGAATGCCTTAAATTCTCATACAATCAATTACTATCATACACATTACAATCCACATCCTAGTCATAAATATATTAATCATTATTTTTTATCTAGATCTTTAAATTACAAATGGTGTTAAAAACATTGCGCAAAGTACTGCATATATCAATCTCACTAAAACTCCTACTGCTGCAGCCTGCATACACTCACCCTCTGAAAGATCAACAATTGGCGCCCAAACAGCTGGTATTTGTCCAAAAGGTACTTGCATTGGAAATGCTGAGTTAGCAAGAACAAATGATCCTACAACTAATTTTGCAGCAATGGCATTGTCTCTTAGCATTTCAACTAAAGTACTCATAGCCAAAGTGTTGGAAGTTATAATTGTAAGTACTCCTGTTTCTGGCTCAATATTCATAGCTGATAGAGCCGTACCTAACATTGCAACAAAAGGATCCCATATTCCAAAATATTCTAAAGCTCCTATAAGTGCAAATATAACTACTCCTGCTGGAATTATAAATAAAAATACTAATTTAGCTCCCTCTTGCGCTGCACCAAATATAGTATTTATTATTGTTGTCGTTGGTGTAAATCTAGGTAAATCAGTAATATTAACTGCCTTTGTATCTCTCCAAAACAGTCTTAATACCATAGGTACCAATACAATTGGTAAGAATATTGCCACAATTATAACTGGAAAAACTTTTATCTCAGCCAGTGATAAGGCCAATATACCTAAAACTATAATTGAAAAAGAACTAGGAGCTTGACACATTGTTGCAATAGCTATTTTCTGTTCATCTTTTGTAGCTTTTGCTTTCATAAGCACTGGAGCAGCTATTCTACCTGAAGCATTAACATCACCTAAAATATTGTATATTGCTCCTACTACCACAGATGAATTTATTTTAAGATATCTCATTATTGGAACAAATATGCGCATTAATGCATCTGTAAATCCTAAACGCTCCAATATTCTACCTACCATAACACTTACAATAATAGCGGCACCTAAATTACGACTAGTGATATAGAATCCAAATATTAGATATGCCTTGTTAAACATGGCATCAAATACATTGGCTATATGATCTGAAAAGAAAAATAGTCCAATTAATGATAATCCTATAACTGCAAAGCCTACATATTCAATGGGTTCCAGTTTACTCCTATCCTGATCCTTTTGATTTTTATTTTCCATAAAATCCCTCCTTATTTTCTAAAATAACTTAGCAAAGATATTTATCTGAAATTTCCTTACCATATTCTCTAATCTCTTTTGAACCTACTTCATCTAGTGGTACCGATAATAATCTATCTTGAAATATAACAACTTCTGTATTAGGCAAGTGGTTTCTAATTGCATAAGCCATTGGTATTCCATTTTCATATATTTCTAATGCATGAGAATTTCCACAAACCAGATTTAATCCTAATTCTTTACATTTGTCTATTAATTCATGTCCTTCATAAACTCGACTAATAGTCATAAGCACAGTGTCCACCTCTGGATGTTTTTCAACCATTTCCTCTAAATGTTTAGAAGTGAAACCTGTATGGGGAAATATATGAAGAAGTCCATTGATTTTTGTATCCAACTCTCCTAATATAATCTTTCTTCTAGCCACAATAGATGTTTCTTGCATGGATTCAGACTTTCTAAGTTTTCTCTCAACTTCCAATACCTCTTTATCCACATCATAATTCATATATAAATCTAGCCTATCGAAAATATCCCCTATAGTTTCCACTCCATCTAAAAGTTCTCCTATATAGACAATATTTCCATCTATACCTCCGTAACTAGTATCAACAAAAGTAGGCATATGCCCATGTAACCAAGGAATTCCAGGATGTAATCCATGAAAAGCCTCATGGAGTTCAAATACAGCTATATTATAAGTGTCTAAATATGTTTTAAGCAGAACTCCTCCTGAACTTGCACCATCTGCTATGGGATGATGAGCAACAATTGCATTTACTCCTGTTGCAGCTGCTAATTCTATGGCTGCTTCTGTTAAAGTCATCATCACTGCAACTTTATCCACCTTCATCTCTAAATCTCCCCAAATCAAACCTGGTCTTTCAGTGATTTGTTTACCTAATATTCCAGAGTCCTTATTTACGGAAAATAAATTATAATCTTTTACCTGTGCCAAACATCTACCACTAGTTAAATCATCTAAAGCCTGTAATACATCTTTTACTCTAGTATCCATAATAGCCTCCTTTTAAAATTATTTGAATCTACTCAAACAATTAGTATATGTAATCTTATTGTATATTTGTTAATTTTTCTACAATCTCTAGTATAGTTCCCTATCCTTTTTTATAGAAGAATACACCCATATGGGAGTATTCTTCCTTTATTATTAAATAGTGATCAAAATCATATCATTTATTCTATTCTTTAAATTCCATGGAAATGCCTTAAGTTTCCATTTATTAAACTTTAACCGTGTGTATAATCTCTTATCATCTACTCTAAATGACCACTATTTTATTAACTGAAAACTATTAACTATTAACTGCCCTTAACTGCTCTTCCCATCTTTTGACTATATGTTTTAACTGTAAACTATAATCTTTTATCTATTAACTGCCTCTATACCTGGTTTCTCAATAAATCCTGATAAGTTTCTCTCTCTACAATTACTCTGTCTTCACCTTCATTTATCATAACCACTGCTGGTCTCCTTAATTTATTGTAATTACTTGACATTGAATAATTATAAGCTCCTGTTGCTAATACAGCTAAAATATCTCCTGATTCTAATTCTGGAACTTGTAAATCCCATATAAGTATATCTCCACTCTCACAACATTTTCCTGCTATAGTAACTAGATCAGTTTTTTCTTCATTTATCTTGTTTGCTACAACTGCATCATATTCTGCCTGATATAAGCTTGGTCTTGGATTATCTGGCATTCCACCATCTATTCCCACATAAGTCCTAACTCCAGGAATCTCTTTAATAGATCCTACAGTGTAGAGAGTGATTCCAGCTTCTCCTGCAACCCATCTACCTGGTTCAATAATTATAGTAGGCCTTTCCAGCCCATATTCCTCTGTTCTCTTTTCTACTTCCTTAACTATTTCATCTGTAAAATAGGACAAAGGTTTTCTCTCATCATCACCAGCATATTGGATACCATATCCACCACCAGTATTTAATTCCTTGGTTATAAATCCAAAATCTCTCTTCACATCTTTCATAAGATTTGTAATTACTTCAATAGATTTTATATGATTTTCATTGTCAAATATTTGAGACCCTATATGGGAATGAAATCCTAGCAACTCAACATTTTTCAATGAATTTGCCTTTTCCATTGCCTTTTTAATACTATTCTTGTTTAGAGGAATTCCAAATTTAGAATCCACTTGTCCAGTTTGAATATATCTGTGAGTGTCACTTTCTATTCCAGGACTTATTCTAAATAAAATTTTCACAATCTTATCGAATTTTTCTCCTGCAGCTTGAACTAAATCCAATTCAGAAATATTGTCCACAACAATTCTTCCCACATCATGTTGAACAGCCATTTCAATCTCTTCTACTGACTTATTATTACCATGTAGTATTACCTTGTCCATTGGAAAGTCAACCTCTATTGCCGTGTATAATTCCCCTCCTGACACTACATCTATACCTAATCCTTCTCTTTTTATAATTCTAGCCATTTCTTTAGTTAAAAAAGCCTTGCTTGCATAAACAGCTTTGGTATTGGAATGTTTATTTAAAAAATCATCTCTAATTTCTTTACATCTCTCTTTTATAAAGTCTTCTGACATAACATATAGTGGAGTACCATATTTTTCTGCTAATTTTACAGTGTCCACTCCATGAAACATAAAATTACCCATTAAGCATTTCCCCCTTCATAATTATTTCTACTTACCCTTATACTAATGCAAGAAGCGTGCCAATAACTAAAGGTGTTCATTTTTAGCCATTCATCTTTTTTTGAATAGTCATACTATTCTATCTAGTCCTATAATAAGGACTCTTTTCCTATTTTTAGGACTATTTTTTTACATATCACAATATTTTTCTTGTATTTCAACTAAATGATTAAATATATGCACTAATTCTTTACCAAATTCCAATAATGAATAAGAGGTGTATCCCTGATTTTCATATTTTTCTATGGTTTCCTTCTCAATCAACAATGCAAGTTTTCTATTTAACTCTGTATGACTAATCTCACCTATGTCTCTTTTGATCTCCGTATAATGTTGATTTCCAGAATATATAGATTCTAATATTTCCGGAATCCATTTCAATTTAATTAAATCTTCAATTATTTCAAAACCGCTTGATATATTGCTTTTCATCCTTCTCCCCCTACTAACATATTTGTTCCTTTTATTTTTATACATTATATCATATACTATATATATAGTAATCAATAAGTGTTATCAATTAGCAAAAGGTGAAAAATATTAAAGATATTACAAAATTATATGGAGGTATGTAAAAAATGAAACATTTAGATTTATTACAAAAATATTTATCAAATACAGGTGTATTAAGTATTAAAATGCACAATATTCACTGGAATGTAGTTGGATTACAATTCCTTAAGGTTCATAATTTCACAGAAGAAATATATGATCAATTACTTGAGGACTTAGATGAAGTTGCAGAATTATTAAAAATGAAAAATGAAATGCCATTATCAACTATGACTGAGTATGTAGAAAACGCTAGTATAGAAGAAGTAAAAGCAAAAGACTTCTCAATAAAAGAATCTCTTCAAATAGTTAAAGAAGACTTAGACACTATGAGAGATTTAGCAGTTGAAATTAGAAATATGGCTGACGAAGAAGGCGACTTTGAAACAGTTGCAATATTCGAAGACTATGTTGCATTCTATAGTAAATATCTATGGTTTGTAAACTCAATGATAGCTTAATTCAGTTTATAGTTAATAGATAATAGTTAAATTTAAAATATAAAAAATGCTCTATTGGAAAATTCCAATAGAGCATTTTTCTTTTCAAACTATAGAAATAACCGTTGATAGATTTTTAAATATTCTCATCTCCTTTAAATTAATCCAATCTCAATTTTAACTCTTCTCCATATCTATAAGCTTCTCTATATTCAACAAGGTCTAATCTTCTCGACAATTCCTCTGATTTATATTTAAAGTCTGGCATATAAATATCTATAACCCCATCCAAAATTTTTAGAGTTTCCAGACTTTCATAACCACCTGTATTATATACAATAGGAGTCTCTAATCCTCCTTTAGCAGCCAAATATATTCCTTCCAATATATTTCCAATATAATGAGTTGGTGTGACCAAATTTATATTGTGGCAATGATAATCATTTTGTAGGGAAAGCATAATTTCTGCCAATCTTCCATTGGAAACAATAGTTCCTCTAACATAAAAACTTATATCATAATTTTGACAGTAGACGCAACTCATATTACAATATCCAAAAAATATTGTTCCTGATCCCCTATCTCCTACTAGAACCTTCTCTTCCCCTAAATGAGGCGTATAACTAGATACTGTAGCCTTATCTCCTGTTTGACATACTCCAAATTCTTCTTCCCAATTCACCCCACATTTATGGGGACATAGCTTGCAATTATTAATATGCCTCTTAGCCTCTTCCACTCTCTTAACCAATTCCCCACTCTCAAGCAATTTTATATAACTAGCCTTAAAACTCATATATAAAACTCCTCTCTTAACTTTTAACTATTATCTATAAACTCTTAACTATCAACTGTCATCTCCCCACTGCCTTCCTAACTGCTTCTCTATATTTCCTAACATAAACAAAAGATATAATACTTGTTACTAATTCTGCCAGCGGTAAAGTTAACCACACACCATCTATCCCTATAAATTTAGGCAATATAATCAATATTAAAATTACAAATATAAATCCTCTAAAAAGAGAAATCATAAATGAAATTCTTCCATATTCTTTGGACTGAATAAACGAGGTCAGTACAATATTAACCCCCATTAGTATAAAAGATAGAAAATAAAGTCTAATACCCCTTGTAGCTATGCTTAGCAATTCTCCATCTGCTTGAATAAATATGGAAATTAAAAATTCTGGGAAAAATAATCCTATTATATAAAATGATACTCCTAATCCTAGAGAAGTCCATATTCCCATTTTTACAAATTCATAAACCCTATTAATTTTCTTTGCCCCATAATTAATACTGACAATAGGCTGTATAGCTTGACCTACACCTGTAAATATTGCAGCAAATATAAGAGATAAATTAGCAATTATACTATAGGCGGTGATCCCTATATCACCAGTAATATCTGCCAATGCCCTATTAAATGCAAAAATTACAACACCTGCAGATAATTCTACAATAAAACTAGATCCTCCATTAGTTATAATTCTTCTAACTATAGACCAATTTGTTTTTGGAAAGATAAATCTAATATTGTTCTCTCTTCTTATAAAATGAGTACTTAAAATAACTAGTCCCGTCACTGGAGCCAGTCCTGTTGCAAGTCCAACACCTGCCATTCCCCAATGAAATTTAAATACAAATATATAATCTAAAATAACATTCATAATACTTCCAGTTAACATTCCAGCCATAGCCAATCTTGGAGCCCCATCATTTCTTATGTGAACTGTCAAAGCCACATTCAATAAAAAAGCTGTACTAAAGGACATTAGAACTCCTAAATAATCTTTACTCATTTGGAAAGTTTCACTTGATGCTCCTAAAAAAATTACAAATTCATCTAAATAAAAAATTCTCATCAATGTAATAATCATTCCCACAATAAATGCCATTATCATCGATTTAGAGAATATATCATTTAATCCCTCTTCATCTCTTCGACCCCGGTTTATAGATATGGCAGTAGCTCCTCCAATTCCAAATAAGAGTCCCATACCATTAAATACATTATTAATAGGTATGGATACATTTAGGGCAGCCAATCCTTGAGCACCTAATCCTCTACCCACTATCATAGTATCTCCTAATACATACAAAGATGTTCCCAACATTCCTCCAACTGCAGGAATAAGATATTTTAAAAAAGTTTCTCTAGTCTTCCCCTCTAATAAGTCTGTTCTATCTGACATAATACCTCCATATACTCTAAAACCAATATCTAACTCTCGATAAGCATTATATCATTAATCAACATTCCAAATGCTAAACTAAAAAAATCTAACTATTATCTGAATCAATCCGATAATATATATAAGACCATTTCATATTAAAAAAGGAAAGTGATTTTGATGAATATAATTAACATTTCTAGAATTAAATCCCAACAATATATGAATTTAAAAGATAGTAAGAATAAAACACCAAAAGATGATTCAGATATATTGAATTCTGAGAATATGATTAAAGAAGATCAACTAACTATTTCAGAAGAAGCCAAAGAGACTATTAAAGAGAAAAGAGATTCAATGATAGATGAGTTAGATGAAAATTTTCATCTGATTGAACATTTTAAAGAAGAGATGAAAGCATTTAATGAGGAGGAAAATCCCTACTCAGTTGAACTTAAGTGTCTTTTAATTTCTCTTCGCATAATCAATGGAGATGAAGTTCCACAAAAAGATAAAAACTTCTTAATGGAGCATAAACCTGAAATGTATGGAAATGCAATATTACTTAGAAAGATAAATTCAGAACCTAAAAAACATAAAAGTTTACTGGAGGATGACAATGAAGATATAGATGAATTATCCATAGAAACTCAGGAATTGTTATCTACATTATCCTCAGAAACATCCTCTTCTACAAATGAAAATCCATCTCCAGAAGATTAAAATTTTTTTATAATAAAATAGGATTAAAGAATATGTATTCTTTAATCCATTAATTCAACTATAGTTATTTCTCTTTCTGCTACTTTAGTATTTCACACAATTTCTTCCCTCAGCCTTTGCAGTATACATTAAGTCATCTACTTTTTTTATAATAGCCTCCACACAATCATAATCCGTATAATCAGTAACTCCAATACTAGCTTTTATAGAATCAATCTGATCCACTGAAGTATTATTTAATTGTTTTTTAATATCTTCTGCTAGTATAACTGCATTAGATATTTTAGTATTAGGAAGCAATATCATAAATTCATCTCCACCTACACGGGCAAAAGTATCCGTACTTCTAATCCTATTCATAACCAATTCAGATATTTTCTTAAGTACTTTATCTCCAACATTATGTCCATAATTATCATTTATAAACTTGAAATTATCTACATCCAACATCACCATGGAAAAAGGTGTTTTATTTTTAGAATCACAATTGATTTTATTATTTAATTTTTCATACATATATCTTTTATTAAAAGCAGAGGTGAGTTCATCAGTTATAGACAGCTTTTTTAATTTCTCATTGGTTTCCTTTAATTCTTTTTCCATAATCTTGTTCTTGCTTATATCAAAAACAATTCCTGACATAACAATTGCTTCGCCTTCTTCGTCTCTTTTAGTCACTGTCCCTCTATCATAATACCAGGCATAATCTCCATTTTTTGTACGTATCCTATACTCAACTTCAAAAGCTTCACTCTCATTATTTAAATGATCTCTCATATTCTCCATAACTCTTTCATAGTCATCTGGATGCAATATACTAGTGAAAAAATCAAAACCCACTTCTTCAGGAATTTCTTCACTAGTATATCCTAGATTTGTAATCTTCTTTTCATTAAATACTACTTTATCCCTTTTAATCATCCAATTCCAACTACCCAGATTTCCTATCCAAGGAAAATTCAATATTTCTTTTTCATTTTTCTCTTTTCTCATATTTTTAATAACTTCTTCCATTTCCTCTATATATTTAATAAGTTCATCTATGGATAAATCTTTATATTTCTCCTTAACTTTAATCATATATGCACTCCAATCTTTTAATTCTTTTAATATCATTATATATTATAAAATGATTTAAGCATAATAATTAATTAAAGTTTATCCTTTCATAATATCTATCTTTTTATCCTCTAAAGACTCAAAATTTCTAATTAACATTATCATTTGTTCCGAAAGTTCCGATCCGGATTTCAACATTAATCTGCCCTGTGGACAATATAAATTTTCTACCAATATCATTTTAGGTCTTAATTCCTTAATCTTTATATTTGATATTTCACTATTTATCAAATTGTTTTGCACCTTATTTAGGGCTTCAATTATCTCTAGAGAATAATATTCTCTTTCAGATATTCTCATCTCGTTCAATATGTGAATATAATTTTCCCCTTCTTCGAATTTATAAAAATAAAAAATCACAATTCTCAATATATGACCTTTTAAAATTTCTGATTCCATATCCTCAATAGGAATATCTATGTATTCTTCTTCCAGAGAAAATCTGGCATTTTCTATAATTTTTGAAACAGCTTGAAATCTTGGAATCTTATTAATTATATCCTTACTTAATTTTAAAGATTTATATGCCTTTTCTATACTCAGCTCTATATCTTCAATGGGATTGGATATATTATCAATATGTTTCATTTCTGCCTTTTTAACATTTTCTGATAACATTCCCAGACCAGAAAATACACATGCTAATTTTAAATCCCATACATTAGACATTCCCAATTCTTCCATTATTTTTTCAGAATAAAACTTAATAGAATTAGAATACTTTGATACTTCTGGATTAGCAATTAATAACATATCATTCATAGCCCCCATGATTCCTTGAATGGTTTCTGAATATAATTCTTTAATAATTCTTCTAGATCTATAAAGTTCTAAGTGAGTTTCAATTCTTGCCAAAACCTCTTCTCTATTAAAGGGTTTCGTAATATAGTCTACTGCACCAGTGTCAAAAGCTTTTACCTTGTCTAAACTTTCATTTGGTGAACTTATGAAAATTACTGGAATTTCTTTAAGCTTATTAATCTCTTTTATTCTTCTACACAATTCAAAACCATCTATCACAGGCACCTTTATATCCAGCAATATTAAGTCTGGTAAATCATTACCAGATCTTAACAATGCCAATGCTGCTATACCATTTGTAGCTACTTGTTTTTTCATATTTTCAGGTAATATATCTAAAAGTATATCTATCATTTCTGGACTCTCTTCAACTATTAAGATTTTCGCACCCAATATTATCACTCCTTATCATTTGAAATATTATTGATTTTATCTATCATTGAATAGAGAATATTCTTCTTTATACCCCTTTCTTTTTGTTTCATCTCAATACAACTCTCTAATGTAGAATATCTCCCCATAACCCCAATTCTTTTTTAGCACTTTCTTGTGAATCTGAAGCGTGAATAACATTATTTAAAAGACGGTCTTCCCCATCAGCTTTATCATAGCTATCATAACTAAAAGTTTTTCTAAGTGTTCCTAAATCTGCTGATGATGGATTTGTCTCTCCCACCAATTTTCTCGTTAAGTTGATAATATCTCCATTCCCAGAGTATGAAACTTCCATAGGAATTATTTTGAAATCACCAAAATAAAATGAATTAAACATTTTACCTACAAAATTAAACTCTTTTCCCATGTTATCAATAACCTCTTCATAGTGATCCAATAGAACTTTCATAATATTCATGTCAACATTAATTTCTTTAATTTTTTCAATTTTTAAACCATTCTCTTTTAAAATCTTAATAATTTCATCTTTATTCTTAATCCCATCTGGTTTAATCATCATAAATGTTTTTTGCACAATCAATCATCTCCTATTAATCTTAATTTTCTAAATTCCATTCCTATTCACAAATTTTATGATACTAGATTTCATATCTATATCATAATCATACTATATGGAGAGGTGTCTTATAATCAGGTGCGGGAAATTCATTATCCAACTTTTTATAATCCTCCATAGCTAGTTCGAATTTTAACATCTTTGCATTTTCTATATTATGTTTAGGGTTTGAAGTTCTTGGTATTGGAATCATATCTCCTCTATAGTTTATAAAAGCTAACAATAGTTGAGGAATAGATATATTATACTTTTCTGCTATGCTATTTACTATTTCATTATATTTAATTCTATTAAATAATCTCCTATCAGGAGATATTGGACAATAAGCCATTACTTCTATATTATTCTTTTTTAAATAAGGCAGTAAAGAATACTCTATTCCTCGAGAGGCTAGATTATATAGGACTTGATTAACTTTACAATTAGCACCATTTTCTAAAGCTAGAAGTTCTTTCATATCACTTGTATCAAAATTAGACACTCCCCAATTTCTAATAATTCCTTTTTCAACTAATTTTTCCATATGATCAACTGTTTCTCCTAAAGGTATGCTCCCCTTCCAATGAATAAGATACAAATCTAAATAATCAGTTTGGAGTCTTTTCAAGGAGTTTGCAACTGAATTATATATATTCTCTCCCGAATTAAATGGGTAAACTTTAGAAACTATAAATAAATCTTCCCTCTTATAAGGTTTAATAGCTTTACCCACCAAGATCTCACTATTTCCATCACCATACATTTCAGCAGTATCAATTAAACTTAGACCATTTTCTATTCCCAATCTAATACTTTCTATCTCTTTACCAAATGTCTCCCGATTATCTCCTAACTTCCAAGTTCCTTGACCCATTTTAAATGATTTCATAAGATTCTCCTTTCTATCAGTTATTATAGTATCTCCTATATTTATTTCTTCTATACTGGATTTCTACTTGTTTCTGACCTTTAAATAGTTAATATAATTGTATCATATTTAGCCA
>JARIDA010000065.1 GCA_029257065.1 Tissierellaceae bacterium
TATCCTCCTATGACAAGGAAATCTTATTTGGTAAACTCAATTATGGTGAAATGTTAGTTCTAAAGGATTCTGTAAACACTAAAAGGGAATGGACAAAGGGTGGAATCAAAGAGACCATAGATATTTCCTCAGCCTTTTTAAGAACCGCATTGGCACCAAATATAATTGGTATGGATATATTGGGAAGTCAAAGAGAAAAATTAGAAGATATGGCTAATTTAGTTTTTGGACTGACGCCAGAGAATAGCAGGGGAATTCCATTGTGGTTGGACTTAGTGGATCAAGAAGTGAGAATAACCAATATAATGATGGATGCTCTTTTGGAAAAATATATAGATAGAGAGTTATATGAAAGATTATTTTTAGAAACTAGAAGCAAGAGAACTCTTTAAGGAGGTATGGATATGAAAGTTGTAGGAATAACTACTCAGCAGGAAGTTTATATAGGTTCTAAAGAGAAAAATTTTAGAATAAATGAATTTTTAATTATAGAGGATCCAAAACAAGGAGATCTTATGGGAGAAGTTGTAGAAGCACAGACATTTAACCGATATATACCACTTGATACTGCAGGAGATTTTGTAGATGCTGGTGTTATAGAGTCTTTAAAACAATTGGGATACGATATAGATGAAGAAACCATTTACATAGCAAAGGTAAGACTATTCAACGAAGCCCTATATCCAGTGGAGACAGGTTCAGATCTAAGAGAGCCAATATTTGCAGAGGTTAAGGATTTGATGATCAGATGTCCAAAGGATGAAGGTTTAGTCTTAGGGGCCATAAGAAACACGGATGCCATGGTTTCAGATATGGATGAGGAGTTTAAAGATTTATTTCATATATTTGAGGAGGATCATTTGGAACCACAAAAAGATATTCCCTATATCTTAGATATTAAAAGTATGCATCATTATCCACATATAGGAATATTTGGAGGTTCAGGTTCAGGAAAATCCTTTGGTCTTAGAGTGCTTCTAGAAGAAGTTATGGGTCACAGAGTTCCTACAATAATCCTGGATCCACATTTTGAAATGGACTTTGGAACAATAGCTGACTATTTTAAAGATGAAGATATAAGCTATGAAGATAGATTTGAATGTTTGCAGGTGGGAAGACATATAGGAGTTAAGTTTGAAGATTTAAGTTCCCATGATTTAAAAAATCTTTTAAATGCAGCATCTGGTCTGACAGATTCAATGAATAATGTGGTGGATATTTTATTTAAAAATAATGATTCCTTATATAGTTTTAAGGATAGAATGTTAATGTTAACAGAGGCCCAAGAAGAAGGTTCCTCTGAAAAGATAAGAAATAGAATTGCGGCTGCCGGTGGAGAAGAGGAGAAAAGAGGCTGGGAGAGAAGAATGGAGATTTATCAGTCCTATGATAAGACTTGCCCCTATAATTCAGTTAAGGGAATTATGTGGAGACTTAATAGATTAGAAAATGAGGGTATATTCTCCAAAGATATAAGAATTATAGAAGAGGGTATGATGAATGGAAAGTTAATTGTAGTTCAGGGAGATACTAGAATATTACAGGTGTTTAGTACTTATCTATTTAATAATCTTTATCATAAGAGAAGAGATTATAAGGACGCTCTATATAAAAATACAACTGCAGAATATTTTCCACCATTTATGATAGTTACAGATGAAGCTCATAATTTTGCACCAAAGGGATATGAATCACCATCTAAGTCTATATTAAAGGAAATCTCCCAGGAGGGTAGAAAATACGGTGTATTCTTAATTTTAGCAACACAGAGGCCTACTCTACTAGATGAAACGATAACAGCTCAATTAAACACCAAATTCATATTTAGAACAGTAAGGGCATCAGACATTCAAACTATACAGGAAGAAACAGATTTAACTATTGAAGAAACTAGAAGACTTCCATATTTAAGAACAGGAGATGTTTTTATATCCTCAGCAGTAATGGGAAGAACAGTTTATGCCAGAATAAGGGCTGCGGACACAGTAAGTCCTCATACAGAAAATCCATTTGACGAACTTAAAAATATGAGAGCAGAAATTGAGGGAGATTTTTTTAAGATGGTTAAGTCTAAATTACCAGTTATGAACAATGATTTAATGAATTTAGCTATGGAAATAGAAAGAGAAGAGGGAAAGACTTACACAGTTGAAAATATAGAATCTAAATTAAAAGAATTGGTTCAACAGGGATATATTCAAAAAGAAGAGACTATATTTGGAAATAGATATATTAATAAAAATGATTAAGAAAATGAAGTTCACGAATAAGCTATTAGTTAAAATTTCAAGGATTAGGGTATAATCATTTAATATGAGAGATATTACATATATTATTAAGGAGTGATTAAATGAAAGTAGTTATTATTGGTGCAATAGCTGGAGGAATGAGTGTTGCGTTTAAGGCTATGCGTGAGAATCCAAAACTAGATATAACTGTATTGGAACAGGAAGATTATATATCTTTTGGTGCCTGTGGACTTCCCTACTATGTGGGAGATATATTTGATGATATTGATGAAAAATTATTTATGAGAAGTGCTGAAGATGCAAGGGAAAGTAATATTAATTTGCTAGACAATCACAGAGCTATTTCAGTAGATTTTAATAAGAAAAAGGTATTTGCTAAAGATTTAAAAAATAATAAAGAAAAAGTTTTTGAATACGATAAATTAGTTATAGCAACAGGTGCTAAAGCTATTTATCCAAATATTCAAGGAATAGATTCTAAAAATGTCTATACAGTGACTAAACCTTATATGGTTAAAAGTTTAAAGAAAGATTTGCACAAGTATAAGGATATAGCTATAGTTGGAGGAGGATTTATTGGAGTTGAAACTGCTGAGCAGCTTTCTAAATATGAGGATTTAAATATAAGTATTTATCATTCTAGAGATCAACTTTTAAATGCAGTATATGATCAAAAGGCTGGAGAAGCTATATCTGATGAATTAGAAAGACTAGGAGTTAAAATAAATTTTTCTGAAAGATTAAAAGATGTTAATGTTGAAAATAATGAGGTTAAAGAGATAATTACCACAAATCGCCAGGATAAAACAGATGCTCTAATCCTATCTATAGGATTTAGACCAAATACTGATATTTTTAAAGATGAAAATCTAAAGAAACTTAAAAATGGTGCTATTATAACAGATAAATATAGCCGTACCTCAATAGAGGATGTCTATAGTGTTGGAGACTGTGCAACTGTACCTCATAAATTCTTGGAAGAGCCATATATTCCACTTGCAACCAGTGCTAATAAACTAGGCAGGCAAATAGCCATAAACTTATCTAAAGAAGATAATGAGCTTTTTTCTGCATATGAATCTCTTGGAAGTAGTTCAATAAGAGTAGGAGAATTAGAACTTGCTATAACAGGTCTTACTAAAGAACAAGCAGAGGATTTAGGATATAATTACAAAATAGCAGATTCTAAAATTTTAAATAAACCTTCATATATGCCTGATTCAAGCAATATAAATTTCAGAATTATTTATGAAGATAAAACTTATAAAATACTTGGGGCAAGAGTTTTTGGAAGAAATGATGCAGCACTGAGAATACTTCCCTTTACAACGGCTATTCATGCAGGTCTTACCACGAAGGACTTAGCCTATTATGACTATCCTTATTCACCACCATTAGCTATGGTTTGGGAGGCTGTTAATACAGCAAATTCAATAGCAAAATAATAAATTAATATTAAAAGCTCTAATCCAAATCTGGATTAGAGCTTTTAATTATTTTATGAAATTAGAAACATTTTGAATAGCCTGTCTAGCTTCTTCCATAGTATTATTTATAATATCTTCACAACTATCAATAGATTTAATTACAGATAGACTTTGTCCAGCCAGTACTGCACCCCAATTCACATCTCCATCTATAGGAGCTTTTCTACTTGACCCAATTACTAAGTCACTTAATTCTTCTGGTGCCCCATTTGTGGATTCTAATTCTAAATACTTCTCTGTCATCATATTTTTAATACTTCTCACTGAGTGATTGTGTAGATAACCGGTCACCTGAGTCTCATCAGAATTTACTATTTTTTCCTTAGCATTTATATGAGCAGAAGATTCCTCTGAAGCATAAAATCTAGTTCCCATTTGAATTCCTGAAGCTCCCATAGTTAATGCAGCAGCAAGACCTCTTCCGTCAGCAAATCCTCCAGCGGCAATTACTGGTATATCTATTTCAGATAAAACCTGTGTCATAAGAGCCATGGTTGTAAGTTGTCCTATATGACCTCCTGCTTCCAAACCCTCTATAACAATTGCATCTGCACCTTCCTCTTCTACTCTTTTAGCAAGTCTTAGATTAGGCACAACAGTTATTACTTTTATACCTTCATCTTTTAATCTTTCTATATAAGGCATTGGATTTCCTGCAGATAAAGTTACAAAATCCACTTTCTCCTCACAGATAATGTCAATAATATCATCCTTTGTATCATCCATCAGAACCACATTAACTCCGAAAGGTTTATTGGTAAGCAGTTTTGTCATTTTTATCTCTTCTCTTACCCAGTTAGCATCTCTTCCGCCAGATCCAATATTTCCTGCACCACCAGCATTTGATACTGCAGCTGCTAATTTTGAATCAGAGACCCAAGCCATAGCACCTTGCATAATAGGATATTTAATATTTAGTAATTCAGTTAATTTCGTATTCATATTTCCTCCTCTATTTAATGAAAAGTTTATCTTCCTTAATTGAGTTATACCCAGTAAGCCTTAATTTAATAGAATATATCTGATAAAGAGAAATAAAAACTCTTAACATGATACAATAAAATTAAAAGTGGAGGAGATTATATGTATGGGGTTCTATATGCGGCTATAACAATTATTATAATGATTATTTTAAATATGATTTTCCTTTATCAAAAGGCAAGTCGTGAAGGACACAAGAAAACTATGACTGTTTTAGTGACTACAACACTAGTTTTACTTATAATTTTAGCTTTTTTATTTAAGGGGATATAGATTGGATTAATTTACATATTTGAGGAATTGATAAAAACGTCCTTCCATGAAAGGAAAAGCGCCTTTCATAAGTCAGGCCTTATTTTCTCAATTCTTTTTATCGGATTTATGTGTGATTGGATTAATTTACATATTTGAGGAATTGATAAAAAGGTTCTTCCATGGGAGGAAAAGCGCCTTTTATAAGTCAGGTCTTATTTTCTTAAATTCTTTTATCAGATTTATGTGTGATTGGATTAATTTACGTATTTGAGGAATTGATAAAAACGTCCTTCCATGAAAGGAAAAGCGCCTTTCATAAGTCAGGTCTTATTTTATCAATTCTTTTTATTAGGTATTATGTGTGATTAGATTAATTTATGTATTCAAGGAATTGATAAAAACCTTCTTCCGTGGGAGGAAAATCGCCTTTCATAAGTCAGGTCTTATTTTCCCAATTCTTTTATCAGATTTATGTGTGATTGGATTAATTTATGTATTTTAGGAATTGATAAAAACCTTCTTCCGTGGGAGGAAAAGCGCCTTTTATAAGTCAGGTCTTATTTTCTCAATTTCTTTTATAGGTTTATGTGTGATTGGATTAATTTATGTATTTAAGGAATTGATAAAAACGTTCTTCCATGGGAGGAAAAGCGCCTTTCATAAGTCAGGCCTTATTTTCTCGATTCCTTTTATCAGGTTTTATTTGTGATTGGATTAATTTATGTATTTGAGGAATTGATAAAAACGTCCTTCCATGAAAGGAAAAGCGCCTTTCATAAGTCAGGCCTTATTTTAACATTTAATATTTATTATGAATAATAAATATTAAATGTTAAAAATAGATACAAAAAAGGGAAGCTATTATAGCTTCCCCTATATATTTAGTTTTAGTCTAATATGTAGACCTTAACATTTCTTCTTCCAAAGCTTCTAACTTGATTTCGCGTTTCGAAAAACAGGTCTATCTTCTTTCCTTTTATAGCTCCACCAGTATCTTCTGCTGTAGCATATCCATAATCCTTGGTTCCATCTAAACTTTCAATATATAATTTAGTTCCTAAAGGAATCACTCTAGGGTCAACTGCTACGGCTCCAGGTCTAGCTTTAGTACCTGATGCAGTTATACCATAATAAGGATCTCCAGGACGCTTACCTGTACTCTGATAGGACAGGTCATAGGCTGATGCATTCATGGTCATAGCTTTTTTAAATTTAGTATTACCACGGCTGGTTGCAACCATTTGTCTAGTACCTCTTTCAGCCATTTCCTTAACCGGTTGTTCAATGATCTTTTCTTCTATAATGTCTTCTGATACTAATTCATCATTAATATATTTCTGCTTTATCTTTTCTAATTTCTTACCATTTTTACCTTTTTGAACGATTCTCGTCACACCCTTATCCAATTGACTAGTGTTTTTAACGATTTCTTCATAAGGTATAGACTTCTCTATCTCTTCCACGACTTCTCTTACTTGGAAAAGTTTTATCTTGTCTCCATCTTTAATCTTTGAATCCAGTTCAGGTTCTGTGTAGTCTAAAGAACCTAGTTCAAAATCTAAATCCTTTAAAACCAGTTCTACTGTGTCATGTGGTGAAATTAAGTCTTCCTTAACTTCATCTCCTATCTCTATTGTATAGCTTTTTGGTTCTTTTATAACCAAATGCATATTGTCTTCTAATTTTGTGTCTAAAGGATAATTAATATATCCATTTGATTCTGTTTGAATTCCCTTACTAATTAGAAATTCGCCAACGGTGCCTGCATATGATGAAAATTCAGTTATGTCATCTTCAACTTGAAGAATTACATCTTTTGATAATCCTATTACCATTCCCAGTCCGATTAAGGAAATGATAGCAAAAAGGATTATGCCCTTCATCCATTGCTTATTCTTGACCGTATATTTATCCATAAATTTATACCCCCTAATTATTTTGGTTCTTCAGTATTGTATCAAACGAGTATTCATTGTCAAATTTATTTTCGAAAATAAATCCAAAAAAGTCCTTTAAAGAGTGAAAACTCAACATCTCAATTTGACAAAATAATTTTACTAAAGTATAATATGTAGGTAGAAAAGAATAAAAACTTTGAAAGAGATAGTAGAAGAGGTGGAAGTTTTACAGAGAGTCAATAATTGGTGAGAATTGATGGATGAAAACCCTTTGAAATGGCTCTAGAGTTTCTCAGTCGATATGTAGATTGAGACGGTTCAACCGTTATATTGAATGTATTTTTAATGAGATCTTGAGTTTGAGATAAATTAGAGTGGTACCGCGAAGATATCCTTCGTCTCTAGGGGAGATGAAGGCTTTTTTTATTTTTAAAATGATATAATATTATTATAGAAGAATTTAAACTAAAATTAGGAGGAGATAGTGATGGAAAAGTTTTATGTAACCACACCAATATATTATCCATCAGATAATTTGCATATTGGACATACCTATACAACAGTGGCAGCAGATGTATTAAAGAAATTCAAAGAAAAACAGGGATATGATGCATATTTCTTAACTGGAACAGATGAGCATGGACAGAAAATTCAAGAGGCTGCAAATAATAATGGACAGGAGCCAAAGGAATATGTGGACGAAATAGTTGCCAGTATAAAGGAATTATGGAAAACTTTAGAAATAGATTATGATAAATTTGTAAGAACTACAGATGACTCTCACACAGAAATAGTTCAAAAGATTTTCATGAAATTATATGAGAAGGATGAAATTTATAAAGGAAAATACGAAGGACACTATTGTGTGCCTTGTGAATCCTTTTGGGCTGAGTCTCAATTAGAAGAGGGTATGTGTCCAGACTGTGGAAGACCAGTGGAGTGGCAGGAAGAAGAATCCTACTTTTTCAGACTATCCAACTATACAGATAGAATTTTAAAGTTATATGAAGACAATCCTAATTTTCTTCAACCAGAATCTAGAAAAAGAGAAATGATAAATAATTTCTTGAAAGATGGATTAGATGATCTATCAGTAACTAGAAGTAATTTTGATTGGGGAATAAAAGTTCCATTTGATGAGGAACATGTAATTTATGTTTGGATAGATGCATTATCCTCCTATATTACTGGACTTGGATATGACACAGAAAATGATGAATTATTCCAGAAATATTGGCCAGCAGGAGTTCATCTGGTTGGTAAGGAAATAGTCAGATTCCACACTATTATATGGCCAGCACTTTTAATGGCATTGGATATGGAGCTTCCAGAACAGGTATTTGCCCATGGTTGGATATTATTTGAAGATGACAAAATGTCAAAATCAAAGGGAAATATAATTTATCCAGAACCAATAATAGAACTATTTGGAATAGATTCATTTAAATATTTCCTAATGAGAGAATTTTCCTTTGGCCATGATGGTTCATTCTCCAAGAGAAAGTTTTTAGAAAGATTGAACTCAGACTTAGCCAATGATTTAGGGAATTTAGTTAGTAGAACCACTGCAATGGTAGACCAATATAATGATAGTATAGTTGTGGAGGGTAAAAAAGCAGGAGAATTCGATGAGGATTTAAAAAGCCTAGCAATAGGAGTGGCTGAGAAAGTTGAAGCGGCAATGGACAAATTAAGCTTCTCAGATGCACTTGAAGAAATCTGGAAATTAATCCGAAGAACCAATAAATATATTGATGAAACCAGTCCTTGGGTTTTAGTTAAGGAAGATAAGGATAGACTGGATACGGTTTTATATAATCTGATTGAAAGTTTAAGAGTAATATCCGTACTAATAGATCCATTTATCGGAAAGACTTCTAAAGAAATTAGACTTCAAATAGGATTAGGGGAAGAGAGTAATTGGGAAGATGCAAAAGAATGGGGTCTAATGGAAGTTGGAACTCAGGTTAATAGAGGAGAAGCAATATTCCCAAGATTAGATATAGATAAGGAATTAGAAAAATTATCAGAGGCTAATGATAGATTAATTGAAGAGAGAGCAAAAGGACAGGGTGAAGAAGATATGAAAGATTTAATAACTATAGATGAATTTGATAAAATGGATTTAAGAGTAGCAGAGATATTAAGCTGTGAGAATCATCCAAATGCAGACAAATTATATGTTTTCCAGGTTAAAATTGGAGAAGAAGAGAGACAAATAGTTTCTGGAATTAAAGAGTGGTATAAACCTGAAGATTTAGTTGGTAAAAAAGTAGTGGTTATTACTAATTTAGCACCAATTAAATTAAGAGGAGAAGAATCCAATGGAATGATTCTAGCAGCAGAAGATGATGAGGAGAATTTAACTCTATTATCAGTACTGGAAGATATAAAGTCAGGTTCAACGATTTCATAAAACTATATTGGGTAAATAACCTATATAGAAGATAAAAGGAGAGATTTATAAAATGATGTTAGTAGACAGTCATGCACATTTGTATGACAGAAGATACAATAGAGATAGAGATAGATTAATAAAAGATCTGGAAAATAGTGGAGTAGAATTTGTTATAAATAATGCGGAGAATATGAAGACTAGTATTCAATGTGTTAATATGGCTCAAGAATATGAAAATATATATGCAACTGTAGGATTTCACCCTCATAATGCTAAAGAGCTGGATGATGTGGCAATAGAATCCCTAAGAGCATTGGCAGCAAAGGATAAAGTAGTAGCTATAGGCGAAATAGGACTAGACTTTTATAGGGATTTATCTCCAAGAGATGTTCAAAGAGAAGCTTTTAAAAAGCAGTTGGATTTAGCTAAAGAGTTGGATATGCCAGTTACAATACATTCAAGAGATGCATCTCAAGAGTGTTTTGATATGATAAAAGAGGCACAAGATGGTACTTTAAGAGGAGTTATGCACTGCTATTCTGACGGTCCAGAAATGGCAAAAGATTATTTGGATTTAGGATTTTATATTTCACTGGCAGGACCAGTAACATATAGGAATGCTAGAAGCCCTAAGGAAACAGCTAAAGTAGTTCCATTGGACAGACTTTTAATTGAAACAGATGCTCCTTGGTTAACTCCAGAGCCAAATAGAGGAAAGAGAAATGAACCAGCATATGTGAGATATGTGGCTGGAGAGATTGCAGAAATCAAAGGAATTTCTTTCCAGGAATTGGCAGAAGCTACTACGAGAAATGCAAAAGAATTATTTGGAATAAAATAAACAAACTAAAGATGGCTCTTGAGCCATCTTTAGATACATTTATTAATTATATATGTTGGTTTGTATAAATGTTTATATGATGTTATAATCAGACAAACCATAGAATCATTAGACATGAGTTAATAATAGGGAGGGAATGTATATGAAGCCTAAAAGAAAATTTATTGAGGGACATAGCTATGTAGAGATTCATACTTTTACAAGAGCATTATCATTTTGGGAATTAGAAGAGTCATATAAATCACTTGAAGATTATATGAAAGCAGAGCATGATGTTCAAATTCCTGTATGTGTAAGATTAAAAACAGGTGATATTAGAGTTAAAAAGTATGATGAACAAATAGGATTAGACCCTAGGGATTATTACAGTAATGCACATGATTTACAATTCGTAGTGAGAAATGCTTATAATAGTAGAGTTGTTATGAGAGAAAGATTTTTAGAAGGAGCAATTCAGGAGTATCCTCAGGCAAGTGTTTGGGAATGTTCTCCAACAGAGCTTTTAAATTTAAAAGAGTTTTTAACAGCTTTAAATGATGAATGGATATATTTTGATATTGTTGAAAGAGAAAATGGAGAGAAATGTTATATATTTGAAGTGGTAGATCCAAATATAATAAGAACAATTTCCAAAAGATCTCTTACAGAGGTTAAGGAGAGAAATAATTTCTTAGCTAAATATGGAGATAAAAATACTCAAGCATTAGACCATAGACATATAAGAAATTTATTGAATCACTTTAGACCAGCAGAAAATTTATTAGAAGAAGTCTACGAGGCTATATGGACAATTTAATTTAAAAGCTAAAAAACTTATTCAGTTACTGAATAAGTTTTTTAGCTTTTAACCCTTCTTAACAATTAAGAGGAATTGTATATGATATAATAGATAAAAGTTAGGAAAAGAATTTGGATTTGGGGTGTTACAGTGATAAAAGAAGTAATAGTTGTAGAGGGAAAAGATGATATTGTAGCTGTTAAGGCAGCAGTGGAAGCAGAGGTCATTGCCACAGGTGGATTTGGATATAAACGAGAATTAGTAAGAGTTTTAGAGAATGTAGCTAAGAGAAGGGGAATAATAGTTCTTACAGATCCAGATTATGCAGGAGAACAGATAAGAAAAGATATTTCTAAAAATATAAAGAATTGTAAACATGCTTTTTTGCCACAAAACAATGCAATAAGAGAAGGAGATATAGGAGTTGAAAATGCTAGTCCAGAAGATATAAGAATAGCTATTTCAAAAGCAAGACCCTTAAAAATGGAAAGAGTGGAGAAGTTTACACAGAGGGAATTACTAGAACTAGGATTTATTGGTGGTAAGGATTCTAAAGTGAGAAGAGAAAAATTGGGAAGTATATTGGGAATAGGATATTCTAACTCCAAACAATTGTTGAACAGACTTAATAATTTTGGAATAAAAAGAGAAGAATTTGAAAATGCAGTGGAAAGGATAGATGGAATAGATGGAAAATAAAAGATTATACTCTCCTTCATATATAAAAGAAATTTTAAATCGTCACGATTTTAGATTTACAAAAAGTCTGGGACAAAACTTTCTAATAGATGGAAATATAGTAAGGGGAATAGTAGAAAATTCAGGTATTACAGAAGAGGATTATATATTGGAAATTGGTCCAGGAATAGGAACCTTAACAGAAGAATTATCTTTAAATGCAAAAAGAGTAGTTGCTATAGAAATAGATGAGAGTTTAGAGCCTGTATTGGAAGAGACACTTGGTGATAAGTCCAATATAGATATAGTTTTTGGAGATATTTTAAAAGTTGATCTGAAAGAGATTATAGATGAAAAGTTAAATGGAGGACCTGTAAAAGTAGTGGCCAATCTTCCCTATTATATAACCACACCAATTATTGGGAGATTATTAGAAGAAGAACTTCCATTAGAATCCATTACGGTTATGGTGCAAAAGGAGGTTGGGGACAGAATAATATCCGGTCCAGGAACAAAAGACTATAGCTCCTTATCCGTGTTCATCAATTTTTATACAGAACCAGAAATAGTGCTTCATGTTCCAAAATCAGTATTTATGCCACAGCCTAGAGTTGATTCTGCGGTGGTAAAGCTAAATATAAAAAAAGACTTACCAGACATAGATAGAGTGAAGTTTTTTAAAGTGGTTAAGGCCAGCTTTGCCATGAGAAGAAAAACTTTACTTAACTGTTTGTCCAGTGGAGAATTTGAAATGGATAAAGGGGAAATCAAAAATTTATTAGAAGAAATCCAAATAGATCCAGGTATAAGAGCAGAAAGACTTAAAGTGGAGGATTTTATAAAAATAAGTGAAAATATAGAATAGGAGAGTGTTCTAATGGGAAAGGAAATTAAATGTAAGGGAGGACACTCAGCATCAGCTGAGACTCTTCAAGAGATAAAGGATAATTTAGAATCTGAAGAAGAGATATTTCTATTGTCAAATATGTTTAAAGCACTATCAGATCCAACTAGATTAAATATAATATATATTTTATCCAAATCAGAATTATGTGTTCATGATATATCCAGTATTCTGGAAATGAGCCAGTCTTCCATATCCCACCATTTAAGAGTACTCAGGGATACTAGATTAGTTAAATTTAGAAAAGATGGAAAATTAGTTATATATTCCATAGATGATGAGCATGTTTTAAATCTGTTTAAAGAGGGCAGAGATCATATAAAGCATAGATAATATGCTTTATATCTCTCGGTTAGGACAGTCTGAACATAGAAATTTAGCTGCTTCAATAAGTTGGGTCAAAACGGAAATACGACCCTGTGGACTTAATAGAAAATTATTTTTTGAACCAGCTTCATCAGTGGTCAGAAAGTATTTAGGTTCCAAATTGTTAAGAGCCAGAGATTTAATATTATGTACGCAGTCATCTGTGGCACAATGGTCAAGACTAGATTTAATCTCATTATAAATCTCATCAACTAAAATTTCCATATAGTTTTTAATCATTTAATCAACTCCTTAAATTAATTATGGGTATCATGCTAATTATAATTTATAAAAAATGATAAAGCAATTAAAGAAACTGATTATAATCTATATTGAAGGGTAAATATTATATATGAAAAGATTTGACATATATACCCTGTGGGGGTATTATATAGTTAATAGCTAATAGTTAATAGTTAAAAACAGGGGGAATATAAAATGGCAAATGTAAAAGTATATAGTAGTAACACATGTCCTTATTGTGTAACAGCAAAAGAATATTTAACTGAAAACGGAATAGAATTCGAAGAAAAAAATGTTCAAACAGATGCTGAAGCTAGAAATGAATTAATGCAAATGGGACATATGGGAGTTCCAGTACTTGTAATAGACGATGAGGAAATAGTAGGATTCGACAAAGATAAAATTGACAATGCATTAGGATTATAATAAAAAATAATTAAAGGCCTTATCTTTTAAAAGATAAGGCCTTTTTATTCTGATTATTCATTAAGAGCTGTTATCAACTTATCTAGATCTAATCCATGAACCATTGCAGCTTCTTCAACAGTTTCCATTTGACTTGCTGGACATCCAACACATCCCATACCAAAACTCATTAAAGTTTTAACTGCTTCAGGATTATCTCTTATAAGCTCACCTATTATAACATCTTTAGTGATTGCCATCTATATAACCTCCTTGAAATAATTTTTAAAATAATTTATAAATTTAAAATAAACAATCTATAGTAATATAGTAGCATATAAAAGATATATTTACCAGTATTTTTTAAAATAACTAGAAATTAAGCTTTAAAGCTCATAAAACTAACAATATTAGGGAAAATATGTTATAATTTAAAAATGTAGGGAGGGATAATATGAGAGAAGAAAGACTTGCTCAATTAATGTTAAATAAAGATTATTTAAAAGTAAAGAACGAATTGACAGAGATGAATGAAGTAGATATTGCAGATTTTTTAAATCCTTTAGATCCACAAACAACATTATTACTATTCAGAATGTTGCCTAAGGATTTGGCGGTAGAAGTATTTGCACATTTTTCTAGGGATCAGCAAACCAGTATTATAAATACTGCAACAGAAACAGAAGTAGAAGGTATCATAGAGGAATTATACTTTGATGATATGATAGATATTATAGAAGAGGTACCAGCGAATATAGTAAATAAAATATTATTATATGCGAGAGAAGATGAGAGAAAATTGGTTAACCAATTCTTAAAATATCCAGCAGATTCTGCAGGAAGTTTAATGACCATAGAATATGTTAATCTACATAGAGAAATGACTGTTAAGGAAGCCTTGGATCATATTAAGGAAGTAGGGCTTACAAGTGAAACCGTATATACCTGTTATGTAATAGATAATAAGAGAAAACTGGAAGGATTTGTATCCTTAAGAAAAATAGTAACCTCAGAGGAAGATGTATTAATAGATGAAATAATGGAAGAGGATATTATTAAGGTAAATACTCATGATGATCAGGAAGAAGTAGCAGGAGTATTTAGTAGATATGGATTTGTAGCATTACCAGTAGTGGACAATGAGAATAGATTAATAGGAATTATAACTGTAGACGATATTATGGGAATAATTGAACAGGAAGCTACAGAAGACTTTCAAATTATGGCCGGAACTTCACCATCAGATGAAAGCTATTTAGACACTGGTGTTTTGAAATTAGTTAGAAATAGATTACCCTGGTTGCTTATACTAATGATTTCTGGAACTTTTACAGGAAGAATAATGGCAAAATATGAGGATATTCTAGCTTCGGTGGTAATACTATCCACATTTATCCCAATGCTGATGGATACAGGTGGTAATTCGGGAAGTCAGTCCTCAACACTTGTAATAAGGGGACTTGCAACTGGAGATATAAAAAATACAGATGGTATGAAAGTTGTTTTAAAGGAATTGGGAATAGCTTCAATAGCAGGACTTATATTGGCAGGAATAAATTTTCTAAGATTAGTTACACTGGAAAAGGTACCAGTAAAAATAGCTTTAACAGTTACAATAACATTGTTTGCAGTGGTAGTAGCATCTAAATTAGTAGGTGGAGTGTTACCAATAATTGCAGATAAATTAAATATGGATCCAGCAATAATGGCAGGACCATTGATTACAACAATAGTGGATGCTATGGCACTTTATTTATATTTTGTTTTAGCACAATCCCTATTATCAGATATATTGACCGTAGGATTATTATAGAGAAATAAAAAAGAGTTATCCAGTTAATTTTGGATAACTCTTTTTTACATTTTTACATAGTATATTTGTCTAAATCCTTGCTGAAAGTCAAGCTAAGATTTTTAAATTCTTCAATATTATCCGTCATGGATCTAATTTCTTCAGTGTATTCTTGTATATTTTGTGTCACTTGTTCTGAATACTCAGAGTTGTTTTTAGCCACTATGGATAATTCTGCTATTGTATCTGAAACAGAATTAACTTCTCCAGTCTCCTGAATCAATTCATTGGTAAGTTGAACTATTAATTCAGAAACCTGCTCTATGGATTTAACAGAATTATTACTTTCTAGGGAAACTTTATTTAAATTTTCACTTTCAGATTCTAAAACTGAAAATTGATTAAATATATTTCCAACTAAAGAGTCAATATCCTCAATAAATGATTCTAAATTAGAATTAATATCTCCAACAGCTCCTTTAGAATGCTCAGCCAGTTCTCTAATTTCAGTTGCCACAACAGAGAATCCACTTCCAAACTCTCCAGCTCTAGAAGCTTCAATGCTGGCATTAAGGGCAAGTAAATTAGTCTGTTCAGCAATTCTCTCCACAGTATTTACAATGGATCTAACCTCAGAAGCTCTCTCCTGTAGATTTTCACCCTGTGCCTGAACATGGCTAAAACTGTCTAGAACCTGATTTAACTCCTTAACCGTTGTATTAAGATTGGAAAAACTAGTATTTATTTCTACTACAACATTTTCTAATTTAGCCTTATTCACTTCTTCTTTTTCAACAACCTGATTTAATGACTGTATAGAATCTTTTAAAGTATTAGCAGAATTTGTAATTTCATCTGATTGTGTAGAAGTATCCTGGGAGAGATTGGACATGATATCGTAAACATCCTGTGAAGTTCTTCCCATATTTTCAGAAATAAGATTAAAATTATCTGCAAAAACATTTAATTCGTCTGTAGTCCCCTTGTATCCAATAAAGTTCTT
The DNA here is from genome assembly GCA_029257065.1 of Tissierellaceae bacterium. GTDB lineage: Bacteria > Bacillota > Clostridia > Tissierellales > Tissierellaceae > JARIDA01. Next base: position 16,279 of record JARIDA010000065.1, read on the forward strand.
TCTAAGACCATCTCTAACAATATTAATATCTCTATTTATCTCTTCAAATAAATCATTGGTCTTTACATTACTCTCAAAGGATAAATTTCTCTCCTTAAGATTATAAAGATTTGTCTTTATGCTTCTAAGAGGTCTAAATAAGCTATTACTAACAAATAGTGGTACTATACCAGAAAGTATTAAAGTTAATACACTGGCTCCTATTCCTCCCATAAATCTAAACAACAATAGGGATGGAATCCCTATTAGGAGCAAAGAGGCTATAGCTATTTTAGCTGGTAGAGAACGAATAAATCCAAAAGATAATAAATTATTTAAAGTGTATTTATCTTCAAAACATATTTGTTCTGAAAACCCTATTGAGATCTTTAGGACTGTATCTCTCTTTTCTAAAATATTAACATCTATGGATTCACCAAAAAAATCTGCTGCCCCATTTAACATTCCCAAGAAGAAGGAAAACATCTTTCTAGAGGAATCATAGGTCATATGTACAGTGTAATTATCCACAGGTTCCACATTTAATATAGGTGGCTTTGACCCAGGAATATTTTCTGTTACCACCACATGTATATCGTACATGGATTTTAAAAATGAATACAAATTTTCGTATTTAAAGAAAGCTGGATATCTTTTAGAATAATTTATTATATTATTTCTTCCAATAATTTCCCACAGTTCATCAATGGGAATACCCATCTGTTTAGAAATTCCTTGTATAAATCCAATAGCTTTCTCATCTTGAATATCCTCACTTGGTTTAAAAACTCGATTTGTAGACATATTAGCATCTATAAGAGCTTTATCAGTAACATTTATTCCATATAAATCGTCACAGGTTTTTATCCAAGCTGAGACAATAGTTCCTTTCATTAACATCACCCTTTCATTAAATCAATCTTAACATATTAACCAGTTTAGGACTAGATATAATAAGAATTAATAAATCAGATTAGTATAAAATTTATTAATATTAAAATATACACTAAAAAAAGAGAAAAATCCAGAGAATTATATTTATAATTTTTATTGACAAAGAAAAATATTAATAGTACAATATACTATTGGCTTGACAGAGTGGGGAAACCATGTTATTATAGTATATAGATATTGGTAGATAACTTTGTGTTTGTAGAATTACGGAAGGTGGTTACTTTATTGAAAAAGAATACTTTAATGATGATCCGAAAAGATATTGAAAATTGTATTGGAAAAAGAGTAATACTGAGAGCAGATAAAGGCAGGAGAAGAATTGTAACTCGTGAAGGAGTTATAGAAGCGGCTTATCCAAATTTATTTGTTGTTAAAGTGGATAATGCTTTTGGAAGTAAAAGGCGAGTATCCCATACTTACACAGATGTTTTTACAGGTACTGTGGAAGTGACTGTAAGGTCAAATTCAGAACAGGAAAAAATATCATAAATAAAAAAGCCGTCTAATCAACTTTTGTTGATTAGACGGCTTTTTTATTTTGAATTAAATTTAATCTAATATGTTATAATTAACAGTAAGAATATAGATTAAAGGAGAAAGTGAATGGAATCGATAAAAATATCATCCTATGGAAAGATAAATTTAGCTTTAGATGTTATAAATAAAAGAAATGACGGATATCACAATATATCAACAGTGATGCAGGAAATATCTTTAAAAGATGATTTAACTATAATAGACAATGAGAATAAGAAATTGGTAATCACTAGTAATAATGAAGAAATGCCATTAGATGAGAGAAATCTAGTCTATAAGGTCTGGGAAGAGTTAAAGAAGATTTCAGGCTTAGATAAGGGTGCTCATGTGCATATATATAAGAGAATACCAGTTGCAGCTGGTTTAGCTGGTGGAAGTTCCAATGCTGCAGCCATGTTAAAGGGTCTTAATAGTCTGTGGAAATTGGATTATCCGGTGGAGAAATTAGAAGAAATAGGAAAAACTATTGGGGCAGATATTCCATTTTGCCTAAGGGGAGGAACCCTTTTAGCCACTGGCATTGGGGATCAGTTTAAGCCCATCCCATCCTTTCAGGATGTATATGTATTGCTAGTAAATCCTAATATTCCCATGGATACAAAATATGTATATGGAAAATTGGATTTAAGGGATAGGAAAGATTTTAATATGGACTTGATCCTACAGGAAATGGGAAAGAGAGATATATTAGGAGTTGCTCAAAATCTATACAATCTACTGGAAGTGATTGTGACTAAAGAAGTGGAAGAGATAGAAGAAATTAAAGGGGAATTAACTAAAAATAAAGCTTTAGGCAGTTTAATGAGTGGAAGTGGAACAACTGTATTTGGATTATTTAAAAATGAGACAGATTTAAATTTTTCCTATGAAAAAATGAAAGAAAAATATCCAAATTATAGAATAATAAAGACAAAAACTAGATAATTTAGTTAAAAATAAAAAAAGTTTTTAGGAATTTCAAAAGTTTACACATTATTTTATAACAATATAAACTCTTGAAAGACAAAAAACTGGCAATTGGTGCCAGAAAACTGGCGGCAAGGAGGAAGCTATGCAAGATATATTTCTTAGAGAAAATATTCATACAATATTAGATTGCTTGGAAGAAGGAATTCACATTATAGACAGTAATGGAATAACAATATACTATAATTCCTTTGCACAAAGTATAGATGGAATAGACAGAGATACAGTTCAGGGTCAGCATCTACTGGAGATATATCCATCCTTAACTGAGAGAAGTAGTACTCTTCTAACTGTTATGAGAACCGGAAAGCCAATACATAGAAAAGAACAGACATTTTTAAACTATAAGGGTGAGAAAATAACCAGTATAAATACGTCAATCCCAATAAAGAGCAATAATAAAATCCTAGGAGCCATTGAAATATCAAAGGATATTACCTATGTGAGAAAAATGTCTGAAGAAATATTAGAATTACAATCCAAACTTTATAGTGGAGAAGAGAAAGATGATATTCAGGAGGAAGAAGATACAGCTGAATTTGGTTTTAATCATATAATAGGAAGAAATAGTCGAATAATAGAGCTAAAGTCACTTGCCCTAAAGGCGGCTAAAACAGATGTATCTGTAATGGTTTCAGGAGATACGGGAACTGGAAAAGAGCTGTTTGTTCAAGCTATACATAATGAGGGCAGGAGAAGAGACAAGCCTTTTATAGCACAAAACTGTGCAGCTTTACCAGCTAATTTGCTAGAGGGAATACTATTTGGAACAGTTAAAGGTGGATTCACTGGAGCTGAGGATAGGCCTGGTTTGTTTGAATTGGCAGATGGGGGAACTCTATTTCTAGACGAGATAAATTCCATGCCACTGGAATTGCAATCTAAAATATTAAGAGTACTACAGGATGGTAAATTTAGAAGAGTTGGTGCAATAGATACTAAGGATGTGGATGTGAGAATTATATCTGCAATAAACACAAGTCCTGAAGAAGCTTTAAGAGAAAAACAATTAAGGCGGGATCTATTCTATAGGCTGAATGTAGTCTCTTTTGAGTTGCCTCCTTTAAGAGAGAGAAAAGACGATATTCCCATATTAATAGATTATTTCATAAAAAAATTTAATAAGAAATTTAGAAAGAATATAAAGGGTTTAGATCCAGTTGTCCAATCCATATTTCAAGAACACAAATGGGACGGTAATGTGAGAGAGTTAGAACATTTACTTGAGGGAATTATAAGTATAATGGAGGGAGACATTATTCAGGTTGAGGATCTCCCAATGAAATTACAACAATATGAACATGTAGAGGAGAACCTTTCTCTGAAAGACAAGTTGGAATGGAAGGAAAAGGAGTTAATAATAGAGGCGCTTTCAAAAACGGGAGAGAATGTTACTAGGGCTGCAGAAATCTTAAAAATACCAAGGCAAACATTACAATATAAGATTAAAAGATTAAATATTTAGAAAACTCTAAAGTGGTGCCGATAATTAGGCGGAAAAATGGGTAGAAATTCAAAAAAGACAGATAAATAGAAAAGAAAAAAGATATAGGAAAATAAAAATAAAAAATAAAAGGTGTGTACAAGGGGATTTAAGTAGGTTATAATAAAATCGATCGTTAAAATGATAACGGTTGGCATGATAATTGCATGTATATAGGGTAATGAGTTTATAAAATTAAATGTAAAATAAAAAACAAAAAAAGACTATGTTTTATTTAATTAAGGGAGGAAATGAGAAATGAAAAAAGGTTGTGCATATGGTACTCATAGGGTAATTGAACCAAAGGGTGGATTACCACAGGCAGCAAGTAAAATAGACAATGATATGGAGATTTACGACAATGAGATATTAATAGACGTGCAGACTCTAAATATCGATTCAGCAAGTTTCACTCAAATTAATGAACAAGCAGAAGGTGATTTAGATAAAATTGCTGAAATAATGAAGGGAATAGTAGAAAAAAGCGGTAAGCATCAAAATCCAGTAACTGGATCTGGTGGAATACTTATCGGAACTGTAGTGGAAATAGGACCTGCTTTAGAAGGTAAAACAGATCTTAAAGTAGGAGACAAATTAGCTACATTGGTTTCATTATCACTAACACCACTGACAATAGATGAAATACATGAGATAAGAGCAGATAAAGATCAAGTAGATATTACTGGTAAAGCAATCTTGTTTGAATCAGGAATATATGCAGTATTACCAGACGATATGAAAGAAAACTTGGTAATGGCAGCACTAGATGTTGCAGGAGCACCAGCTCAAACAGCAAAACTTGTTAGACCAGGAGATACAGTAGTAATGATCGGTGGAACAGGAAAAGCAGGAATGCTTTGTCTTTACGAAGCAAAAAGAAGAGCAGGAATTACTGGAAAAGTAATAACAGTAGATATAAATGATGAAGCATTAGATAGAGTAATGAAAGCTGGACTTGCAGATATAGCAGTAAATGCAAATGCACGTAATGCAGTGGAAATGATGGAAAAAATTGGAGAAGTGACT
>JARIDA010000086.1 GCA_029257065.1 Tissierellaceae bacterium
TGAATAATAGATTAGGTGAACTTGAAAGTGAGAAAGCTATAATTGAAACTAATATAAAAGAAATAAAGTATGACAAAGCCCATGGATTACCGAGTGAGGGTAAAATTAGAGAAGAGTTGCAGCAATATAAAAACATAAAAAAATTAGGCCTAAATAATCAAAAAATGATTATTCAGACCTTTATTAACTCTGTTATTGTTAGCCACGACTCTATTGAAGTCAATAAAATTGTGGATTTTAATGGTGGAGGCGGTGGGAGTTGAACCCACGTCCGAAAACATTTCCGCAAAAGTCTCTCCGAGCGCAGTCAATACTTTTAATTTCCCTAGTTTAGTCTCCTATTGACTGGATACTAAGTTCGGTAGCTTCATAAATTCCGTTCTATAGGCAAAGCTTACTATAGCTCGGTTCCCTACTAATTTTACACCTTATCCCTAGTCGTAGGAGTCTTGGGTAAGATGAGCAAGCATTATTATGCTGCTAATGCGTAATTATTATTATCTGCATTTAAATTTTGTTGCCCTTTTTTACGTTGAATTGACAACAACGGCTCGCTACTCTCGATTCCACATCTCCGTCGAAACCATTTTCGCCCCCTTGCAATATCTAATTATACTATATAAATCATTATATGTCAACTTAAAACTCTTCTTAACTTGTCTATATAGCTATTTCAAGTTAATCTTTTTTAGGGAATAGTTTTTCTTCTATTAATACTCCTATTACAGCTGATACTCCACTTATTAAACCTGAGATTGCTGGATTTTTATTTGGTATTATAAAATCAGTTAGAAAGTTTCCAAGAAGTACAAACACAGCTATAAAAAATACTTTTCTTATTGAATCTTTTTTCATAATACCACCCCTTATATTTATATAATATTAATAGATTAAGCTTCGTATTTTTCAGACGTATGTTGTCTCATTCGTCTATCTGCATCTCTTCTTGCTATTTCATCTCTTCTATCATGAATTTTCTTTCCTTTTGCTACAGCAATTTGAACTTTTGCCTTTCCTCTTACAAAATAAATTGATAAGGGGATTAAAGTCATACCTTTTTGACTGGTTTCTATATGCAGATTAAATATTTCCCTCTTATGAAGCAATAATTTTCTAGTTCTTATAGGATCAACATTTTGAATATTTCCTTGTTCATAAGGACTTATGTGCAAGTTAGATATGAAAACTTCTCCATTATCAATATAGGCATAACTATCTTGAATACTTGCTTTTCCCTGTCTAAGTGATTTTACTTCCGTACCTTTTAAAACAATACCTGCTTCTATAGTTTTATCTATATGATATTCATGTCTTGCTCTCCTGTTTCTAGCTACAGTATTATCTTTCTTCTTGCTCATATTATCACCTCCTTAATTAATTATATACTAATACAATTTAATATTCATCTAATTCTATTAATCTAAAATCTATAACTCTTTTTGCCACATTAGCATCCATCACTCTTACTGTTACTTCTTGCCCTAAACGATAAATATTTTTAGTTCTTTCTCCAATTACATAATAGTTTTCTTCATCAAATTCATAATAGTCATCTTTTAAAGTACTGAAGTGAACTAAACCTTCAATTGTATTTTCTAATTGAACAAATATACCAAAATTAGTTAATGAGGATATTCTTCCTTTAAATTCATAACCTATATATTTTTGCATATACTCAGCTTTTTTCATATCATCTACTTCTCTTTCAGCTTCTTCAGCTCTTCTTTCTGTCATAGATGAATGATCTGCTATTTCTGGTAAATCTTTTATTAACTTATCTATTTTGTTATTACTCAGTTTTCCATTTATAAACATTTTAATTATTCTGTGGATTATTAAATCTGGATATCTTCTAATAGGCGCTGTGAAATGAGAATAGTATTTTGACGCTAAACCAAAATGTGTTCCTGGCACTTCACTATAAATGGCTTTCTTCAATGACCTAAGCATTAACATTGATATTAAGCTTTCTTCATCTTTACCTTCAATTTCTTTCATTAATAATTGTAATTCCTTAGGATGAATTTCCTGTTCTCCTTTAATTGAATATCCAAAATTATATATTATTTTATTAAAATCGGCTATTCTTTCTGGGGAAGGATCTTCGTGTATTCTATACAAGAAAGGTATATCTGCCCAATAATAATGTTCTGATACAGTTTCATTTGTTATCAACATAAACTCTTCTATTATTTTATTACCTATTCTTCTCTCTTCTTCCCTTACTTCCACTGGAATTCCTTTTTCATCTAAAATAATTGTAGTTTCTGGGAAGTTAAAATCAATACTTCCACGTCTTTCTCTTTTAGCTCTTAATATTTTAGATAATTCTTCCATAAGTGTTAATTCTTCTAAAACACCCTCTAATTTCTCTATTGATTCTGTTGTTTCTAATTCTAAATAGTCAGATACATCGTCATAAATAAGTCTATGCTTACTATTAATAACCGTCTCTTCAATTCTATGGTCTATTACAGTTCCAGATTTATCTATTTCCATATTAACTGACAAACATAGTCTATCTTGATTTGGATTAAGTGAACAAATTCCATTTGATAACTCCTCTGGTAACATTGGAATTACTCTATCTAGAAGATATACAGAGTTTCCTCTATTTTCTGCTTCTTTATCTAAAATAGAATTTTCTTTTACATAATGAGACACATCTGCTATATGCACTCCTAAATCATAATTTCCATTATCTTTTTTATGAATTGAAATTGCATCGTCTAAATCCTTTGCATCAAATCCATCTATTGTGAATGTTTTTAAATCTCTTAAGTCAACTCTTGAGTTAATTTCTTCATCCGTTACTTCTTGATTTACATTATCAACATAATTTTTGACTTCTTTAGGAAATTTTTCTGGTAGATCAAATTGTCTTATTATAGATAGGATATCTGTTCCTGCTTCACTTAGATAACCTAATACTTCAACTACTCTACCTTCTGGATTTCTTCCATTCTTAGGCCATTTGGTTATTTCAACCACTACTTTTTGATTGGATTTGGCCTTTCCAAATTGGGCTTTAGGAATAAATATATCATATCCTATTTTATTGTCATCTGGAATAACAAATCCAAAACTCTTATTATCATCAAAAACTCCTACTATCTTATTATCTCTTCTTTCCAGTATTCGAAGGATTTCACCTTCTTCTCTTCTACTCTCTGTTGCTTCGCTAATTATATTGGCAATTACTGTATCTCCATGGATTGCTCCGTTCATATAATCCCTGGGAATAAATATATCTGCTCCTCTTTCTTTATCTTCAGGAACTACAAATCCGAAACCTCTTTCATGACCTTCTAATCTTCCCACGATTAAATAATCATTATCAATCAAATTATATTTATCTTCATTGATTTTAATTATTCTTCCTTCCTTTTCAAGACTTTCTAATATGTCATAAAAAGCTTTTAAACCTGATTTTCCTATATTAAATTTATTGGCCAATGTTTTTTTAGTCATTGGACTATAATCTTTTTCCTCCATAAAATGGATTATTTTTTCTCTTACTGTCATAATTTTCCTCCTTTTGAGTATAATTTAATTATACCCATTTTTTATTTTTTAAAAATAAATGTATTAACTCTCTAAATATTTTCTAAAAAAATAAAAGCACCTTAAGTTAACTTAAAGTGCTTTTATACATGTTTATATTAATTTTAAATTAAAATAACATTCCACCATAATTAAGAAAAACTTGTGCAAACACTAATGAAACTATTGTCATAAGTTTTATTAATATATTTATTGACGGTCCTGAAGTATCTTTAAATGGATCTCCTACTGTATCTCCAGTAACTGCTGCATCATGAGCTTCACTTCCTTTTCCACCATGATGTCCGTCTTCTATATATTTCTTAGCATTGTCCCATGCTCCACCTGCATTTGACATGAACATTGCCATTAAAACTCCTGTTACTAAAGCTCCAGCTAATAATCCACCTAGTGCTTCTGGTCCTAATAATAAACCGATTACAACAGGTGATATTACTGCCATTACTCCTGGAATCACCATTTCTTTAAGTGCTGCTTTTGTACTTATATCAACACATCTAGCATAGTCTGGTGTTCCTGTACCTTCCATTATTCCTGGAATTTCTTTAAACTGTCTTCTTACCTCTTCAATCATTTCAAAAGCTGCCTTACCTACTGCATCCATTGTCATTGCTGAAAATAAGAATGGTAACATTCCACCTATAAACATACCTGCTATTACTGTTGGTTTTGTAACGTCTATACTTGCTAGTTTTACAACTTGAGTATAGGAAGTAAATAGGGCTAAGGATGTTAATGCTGCTGAACCAATAGCAAATCCTTTACCTATAGCTGCTGTTGTATTTCCAACTGCATCCAATGTATCTGTTATCTCTCTAACTTCTGCTGGCATTTCACACATTTCTGCGATTCCACCTGCATTATCAGCTATTGGTCCATAAGCGTCAACTGCAATTGTCATACCTGCTGTTGAAAGCATTCCTACCGCTGCTAATGCTATACCATATAGACCTTTAATACCATCAGCAGCTCCACCAGCACCATAGAATGCTACTATTATACCTATAGCTATTACTATAATTGGTCCTGCTGTTGACATCATTCCCACTGCTAAACCACTTATTATATTTGTTGATGCTCCTGTTTCTGATTCTTTTGCAATTCTTCTTACTGGTGCATGTTCTGTTGATGTATAATATTCAGTCATTTTTGCTATTATAAGTCCTACTGCTAAACCTGCTACAATTGCTATAAAAGGTTTATTTGAGCCTAATATGCTCATACTTAAGAAATATCCAGCAATTACTGTTATAACTGAACTCACTAATGTACCCCTATTAAGTAATCTTTGTGGATCACCTTCACCTCTAACAAAGAATACACCTATAATTGATGCTAAAACTCCAACTGATGAAAGAGCAAATGCAAAAAGCACTCCATTTTCACCATATGCTGGAATACCTAATGTTATTGCTGAAATTATTGCTCCTACATATGATTCAAATAGGTCTGCACCCATTCCTGCAACATCTCCAACATTATCTCCAACATTATCTGCTATAACTGCTGGGTTTCTTGGATCATCTTCTGGTATACCCGCTTCAACTTTACCTACTAAGTCAGCACCTACATCTGCTGCTTTAGTGTAAATTCCTCCACCTACTCTAGCAAATAGAGCTATGGAAGAAGCACCTAAACCAAATCCTGTTAAAATTTCTGGCTCACCATATATCATATAAAGAACAGCTACTCCTAGTATTCCAAGTCCTACAACAGTCATTCCCATAACCGCTCCACCTGAAAATGCTACTCTCAACGCACCATTAATTCCTGTTTTTTCAGCTGCATTAGCTGTTCTAACATTTGCTTGTGTTGCTACCTTCATACCAAAATATCCTGCGAATACTGAGAATATCGCACCTACTAAAAATGAAATTGCTGTTGGTAAATTTATAGCAAATACTAGTATTGCAAATAATACTACTACAAAAACACTTAAAGTGCTATATTGCCTCTTTAAAAAAGCCATAGCACCATCTTGAATATGTTTTGCTATATCTTGCATTCTCTCATTTCCAGCTTCTTCCTTATTTACTTCACTTGCCTTATAAAAAGCAAACAATAATGCTGCTACTCCAACTACTGCAGCAATTAAAGAATAGTCCATTAACAATTCCTCCTTTGATTTTAAAGTACTAACCTAATATGGTTAATATTAGATGAGATACTATAAATACTACAGCTGATACTACTGTTACTTTTTTAAGTATTTCTTCTTTACTTGATCCTCTAGATTGTCCCCATGATGCTTCTGATCCACCACCGCCAAGTACTCCTGAACTTTCAGAACTTTCTTGTAGTGCTACTGAAATTATTAATCCTAAACTTGATGCTAAAGCTATTACTGAAAAAAATGTTGTCATTTTTACACCTCCAATATAAAATATATTGTATAATTCATATTCCTCTACTTCAAACATTATCATTTTACCATACTAACTCTATTTAATCAATCTAATAGATATGTATTTTTACTTAATTCTAATTTTCAAAGACATGATTTTTTTAATTAAATTCTTGACTTTTTTTTATATTTGTTATATATTAAATTTTAAGAAATTAAAAACATTGATGAGATGAGTAACTTTAAATAATCTTTACAGCGAGTTCCATTTGGTGAGAGGGAATAAAGTGTTATTAAAGTGAAGAGGTTCTCTGAGTTTTGCACCGAGATTTAATCAAGGCTGCAACAGTATTCACCTGTTATAGTGATAGAGTGTAAATATTGCACTCGAAAAGGTCTGTATTGTGAGATACGGATAAACTAGGATGGCAACGCGAATTTACTCTCGTTCCTTAGAATTTATATTCTTTGGATACGAGAGTTTTTTTATTGCAATTATTATTAAATTAATTAGGAGGATTTTTATGAAAATGACAGAAAATAATCAACAAATTATCAAAAAAAGAAATTTCACCTTAGGAGATTATATGAAATTTATACTTCCATCTCTTATTGGTGTTTTACTTTTAATGTTTCCCTTTAAATATAATGGTGAGACTACAATCTTAGTAGCTCTACTTGCAGATCTGGCTACTGGATTATTCGAAGCTTCTTTGCCAGGTGCAATAGTATTTTTTATTGGTCTTACTGCTTTTGGAACAGTATTTTATAAATTATTTAGACCTAATTTTATAAAAAATAATAAGTTTTTAGAAAGTGTTTTTAATGTTTCCTTCTCTTGGGTTATTATTAGAATAGTAGGATTTATTTTAGCCCTAATGACTTTATTTCAATTAGGACCAGAAATGATTTGGTCAGAAAACACTGGTGGTCTTATATTATTCGATTTACTTACATCACTATTTACCATGTTTTTCTTTGCAGGGTTTTTATTACCATTTTTAACAGATTTTGGATTACTAGAGTTTGTAGGAGTTTTACTTACGCCTATTATGAGACCTCTTTTCAAACTTCCTGGTCGTTCTTCCATAGATTGTGTAGCATCCTGGGTTGGAGACGGAACAATAGGAGTGACTCTTACTAATGGTCAATATGTTCAAGGATATTATACATCTAGAGAGGCCTCTGTTATTTCAACCACTTTCTCTGCTGTATCAATAACTTTTTGTCTTATAGTTCTTAGACAGGTTGATTTAGCACATTTATTTGCTCCATACTATTTAACTATTTTATTAGTAGGATTTGTATCGGCAATTATTATGCCACGTATTCCCCCTCTTTCAAGAAAACCAGATACATATTATTCTAATAAGAGTAAAAATGCTGGTGAAGATATTCCTGAAGGATTTACCAATATTGAATGGGCTACTCAATTAGCCATTGAAAAAGCTGAAAGTTTCAATGGACCTTTCTCATTTATAAATAATGGATTTCTTACAGGACTTGATATGTGGCTGGGAGTATTACCTGTTATTATGGCTTTTGGGGGAATTGCTGTTATTATTGCAGAATATAGTAATTTCTTTCAAATTCTAGGAATGCCTTTTTATCCAATATTCAAAGTCTTTAATGTTCCTGAAGCGCTTGAAGCTTCGCAAACTGTAATTATTGGATTTTCTGATATGTTTCTTCCTTCAGTTTTGGCATCTAGCTTACAGTCAGAAATGACTAAATTTATAATTGCAACTCTATCTGTAACTCAACTTGTTTACCTTTCAGAAGCAGGGGCTGTTATTTTAGGAAGTGAAATACCTATTTCTATATTAGATATGTTTATAATCTTTATAGAGAGAACTTTAATATCATTACCTATAATTATCATAGTTGCAAAATTTATATTTTAAAATAATTATTTATTTTTTCTATAAAAAAACCTAAATCCATTGGATTTAGGTTTTTTATATTAATTATTTATTTTTTCAAATTATAGAATATGTCCATACCTCTATAAATTGCTTCTTCTCCTAATTCTTCTTCTATTCTTAGAAGTTGGTTATATTTTGCAACTCTATCAATTCTAGATGGAGCACCTGATTTTATTTGACCAGTATTCATTGCCACTGCTAAATCTGCAATTGTTGTATCTTCTGTTTCTCCTGATCTATGTGATATTACACAAGTAAATCCATTTCTCTTAGCCATTTCAATACTCTCTAATGTTTCTGTTACAGTTCCTATTTGATTAAGTTTAATAAGGATAGAGTTAGTCGTTTCAGTTTCTATTCCTTTTATTAATCTTTCTGTATTTGTAACAAATAAGTCGTCTCCAACTAATTGAATTCTATCTCCTAATCTATCTGTTAATTTTTTCCATCCATCCCAATCTTCTTCGTCTAATCCATCTTCAATTGAAATAATTGGATATTTATCTACTAATTTTTCATAGTAATCTATCATTTCATCAACATTATATTTTTGACCTTCACCTGCTAAATCATATATCTTAGCATCTGAATCATACATTTCTGAAGCTGCAACGTCCAGAGCTAAAACTACTTCTTCTCCAGGTTTATATCCTGCCTTTTCTATAGCTGTAACAATAGTTTTTAAAGCTTCTTCATTACTCTCTAAGTTTGGAGCAAACCCACCTTCATCACCTACTGCTGTATTAAGTCCTCTTTCTTGAAGCACTTCTTTTAAGTTATGGAATATTTCAACTCCTACTTGATAAGCTTCTCTAAATGATTTTGCACCTACTGGCATTACCATAAATTCTTGAATATCAACATTATTATCTGCATGATCTCCACCATTTAATATATTAAACATTGGAACTGGTAATTCTCTTGCATTAATTCCACCAATATATTCATATAAAGGCACTCCTATTTCCATAGCTGCTGCTTTTGCCACTGCCATTGATACTCCTAATATAGCATTAGCTCCTAATTTTCCTTTATTTGGTGTTCCATCAAGTTCTATTAAAGTTCTATCTATTTCCCCTTGTTCTAAAACTTCCATACCTAATATTTCATCTGCAATAGTTTCATTTACATTTTCTACTGCTTGTAAAGTTCCTTTTCCAAGAAATCTATCTTTATCCCCATCTCTTAATTCAACAGCTTCAAATTGTCCTGTTGATGCGCCTGATGGAACTGAAGCTCTACCAAATGCACCATCTTCTGTGTAAACTTCTACTTCTACTGTTGGGTTTCCTCTTGAATCCAAAATTTCTCTTGCATAAACGTCAATAATCATACTCATTTTTTAACATCCTCCACTTTAATTTAATATTATTTTTTAATTAAACTCTTACCTGTCATTTCTTCTGGTTGTTCCAAATTAAATAATTCTAATATAGTTGGAGCTAAGTCTGCTAATTTACCTCCATTAATTAATTCTATTGATTTTTCAGTAAAATAAATCAATGGCACTCTATTGGTTGTATGAGATGTTATTATGCTACCATCTTCATAATCCATCAATTTCTCAGCATTTCCATGGTCTGCAGTGATCAAAGCTTCTCCACCTTTTGCCTCTAGTGCTTCTAAGACTTCTCCTAGGCAATTATCTACAGTTTCTACAGCCTTAATTGTTGCTTCCATTATCCCTGTGTGTCCTACCATATCACAATTAGCGAAATTCAACACTATTAAATCATATTTCTCCTTATTTATACTATCAATTATTCTATCTTTTAATTCAACAGCATTCATTTCAGGTTTTAAATCATAAGTTGCAACATCTGGTGAAGGTACTAATAGTCTATCCTCATTTTCATATGCGGTTTCTTGCCCTCCATTAAAGAAAAAAGTGACATGAGCATACTTTTCTGTCTCAGCTGCTCTCAATTGACTTAGTCCTTCTCTACTTATTATTTCACCTAAAGTATTTTCAGGTTGCTCAGATTTAAATACTACCTGAACATTCTCTAATGTTTTATCATATTCTGTCATTGTAACATAATGAGTCCTTACTTTTTTCTCTCTCTCAAAACCTATGAAATCTTCATCTACAAATGCTCTTGTTATCTCTCTAGCTCTATCAGGTCTGAAGTTAAAGAATATTACTGAGTCATCATCTTCAACTAGTGCAACTGGTTTATCATCTTCAGTTATAACAGTTGGTAATATAAACTCATCATTTTTATCCTTTACATATGAATCCTTTATTGCTTCAAGTGCATCTTCATTTTGATTTCCTTTTCCCAATGTATATGCATCATATGCTAGTTTAACTCTGTCCCATCTATTATCTCTATCCATAGCATAATATCTTCCTGCAATAGAAGCTATTTTACCTACACCAATATCTTTCATTTTTTCTTCTAATTCTTTTATATCCTCATATGCTGATTGTGGTGGTACATCTCTACCATCCATAATCGTATGAATATATACATCTTTAAAGTCTTGTCTTTTCATAAGTTCTAATATTCCATAAAGATGAGTATTATGACTATGAACTCCACCAGAGGACAATAATCCCATAATATGAATTTTTGAATTATTGGTCTTTGCATTTTCAATTGCATCTAGCAATTCCTTTTTCTCGAAAAATTCTTCTGTTTCAATAGATTTGGTTATTTTTGTAAGTTCTTGATATATTACTCTACCTGATCCTATATTCAAATGACCTACTTCAGAATTACCCATTTGTCCATCTGGCAAACCTACAAATTCTCCACTTGCTTCTATTTCTGTATTTGGATATTTTTCAATTAATCTATCTAAAACAGGAGTTTCTGCTTTAGATACAGCATTTCCTTCATAATCAATACCCAATCCTAATCCGTCTAATATTATTAACATTAGTGGTTTATTTTTCATAACAACCTCCATTTAAAAATTTAATAACTTTATAAAATCATCAGCTTTTAAACTTGCTCCACCTACTAATGCACCATCCACATCTGATTTCGACATTAATTCCTCTATATTATTAGGCTTAACACTTCCACCATATTGAAGCCTTATAACTTCAGATGATTTTTCGTCATATAAACTTTTTATCTTCTTTCTAATTGATACTAACATTTCATTTGCATCATCAGATGATGCAGTTTTACCTGTTCCTATTGCCCATATTGGCTCATATGCTATGACAATATTTTCAAGTTTAGATGCATTAACATCTTTTAATGCCTTTTCTATTTGATCATTTACTATTTTTTCTTGAATATTTGATTCTCTTTCCTCTAAGGACTCTCCAACACATAGTATTGGTTTAATATTATGAGTCAATGCAGTTTTTATTTTTTTATTTATATCTTCATCTGTTTCTTTAAAATATTCTCTTCTTTCAGAATGGCCTATTATAACATAATCCACTCCTATTTCTTTTAACATTAAAGGAGAAATTTCACCTGTGAAAGCTCCATTTTCTTCATAGTGCATATTTTGTGCACCTAGCTTTATATTTGTCTCCTTAACTGCCACTTTTGCATCTTTAAGCATTGTATAAGGTACACAAATCACTGATTCTACATCTTTATTTAATTTCGATTTTTTTATCTCTTCTATTAACTCTATTCCTTCTTTAATAGTATTATTCATTTTCCAGTTTCCTGCGATTATAGGAATTCTCATTAAATCCTCCTCTATTTATTTGATATTGCCGCTATTCCTGGTAGTATTTTTCCTTCTAACATTTCTAGAGAAGCTCCACCACCTGTTGATACATGAGTCATATCCTCTACAAATCCTGATCTCTTAACAGCTGAAGCTGAGTCTCCTCCTCCTACAATTGTTATTCCATCTGACTCTGCCATTGCTTTTGCAATACCATTAGTTCCATTGGCAAATATAGGAATTTCTGATACTCCTACTGGACCATTCCAAACAATAGTCTTACCTTTTTTTATTTTCTCCATAAATATCTCTCTTGTTTTACTACCAATGTCTAATCCCATCATATCCACTGGAATCTCAGAGATTGAAACCTCTTTTGTTTCCGTATTATCTTTAATTTCCTTAGCCACAATAATATCTACTGGTAGTATTAATTCTACATCTTCTGCTTCTGCTTTTTTTATAAGTTTTTTTGCTAATTCTATTTTATCTTCCTCTAAAAGAGAATTTCCTATTTCATAGCCTTCAGCTTTTAGAAAAGTATATGCCATTCCTCCACCAATAATTATTGTATCTACCATATTTATTAAATTATCTATTACACCTATTTTATCTGATATTTTTGCTCCACCTAAAATAGCAATAAAAGGTCTTTCTGGTGAATCTAAGCTCTTACCCATTACTTCCACTTCTTTTTCCACTAAAAATCCTAATCCTGATTGGAGATGTGATGATATACCAACATTTGATGCGTGTGCTCTGTGACAAGTTCCAAATGCGTCATTTATATAAATATCTCCTAAACTTGCCAATTCTTTTGCAAACTCTTCTCCATTTTCTTCTTCTTCTTTTCTAAATCTAGTATTCTGTAAAAGAGCTATATCTCCTTGCTTCATATCTTTAACCTTATTTTTTACATCTTCAGAGACAACTCTATCATCATCCAAAAAAAGAACATCTCTTTCTAGCAGTTCTGACAATCTATCTGCTACTGTTTTAAGTGAAAACTCTACTTTTGGTTCTCCTTTTGGTCTGCCTAAATGAGACATTAATACTACTTTCGCATTATTCTCTAATAAATATTTTATAGTTGGAATTGATGCAGTTATTCTATTATCATCTTTAATCTCTCCATCTGAAGCTATTGGAACATTAAAGTCACATCTAACTACAACTGTTTTATCTTTATAATTAAAGTCTTTTACCGTTTTTTTATTTATCAAATTCATTCACCTAACCTTAATTGATTTTTAGTCGGGTCAAATTTGACCCGACTAATTTTTATAACTTCTCTATTAATTTATTATTCTTTACTTGCCATATAGGAAGCTAAGTCTAATACTCTTGTTGAATAACCCCATTCATTGTCATACCATGATACTACTTTTACCATGTCGTCTATTACCATAGTTGATAAACTATCCACTATGGATGAACGTGGATCTTGTACATAGTCAGATGATACTAATGGTTCTTCTGAGTATCCTAATATACCTTTCATTGAACCTTCTGATGCTTTTTTAAGAGCCGCGTTAACCGCTTCTACAGTTACATCTTTTTCAACTTCAAACACTACATCCACTATTGATACTGTTGGAACTGGAACTCTTATAGCAAATCCATTTAATTTACCTTCTAATTCTGGTACTACTAATGCAACTGCTTTAGCTGCTCCAGTTGTTGTTGGTATTAAGTTTTCAGCTGCTGCTCTTGCTCTTCTTAAATCACTGTGTCTATTGTCCAATACCATTTGATCATTTGTATAAGCATGAACAGTTGTCATTAATCCTTTTTTAATTCCAAATTCATCTAATATAACTTTTGCTACTGGTGCTAAACAGTTTGTTGTACATGAAGCATTGGAAATTAAATTATGTTCAGCCGGATCATATTTTTCATGATTTACACCTTTAACCACTGTTAAGTCTAAATCTTTTCCTGCAGCAGTTAATATAACTTTTCTAGCTCCTGCTTCTATGTGTTTATTTAATCCTTCTCTGTCTCTAAAAGCACCTGTTGAATCTATTACATACTCTACTCCTAATTCTTTCCATGGAAGATTTCTAGGATCTCTTTCATTTACAATTACTATTTCTTT
>JARIDA010000017.1 GCA_029257065.1 Tissierellaceae bacterium
TCTTGATTTTCCTCTGTAAGTTCTTTTGTATATTCCCCTTCTTGAAGGAAAAACTCTCTGTGATGTACTGGTAATTGGGATTTAAAATTTTGTATATATTGCATATAAGAATTTCCCTTCCAGCCTATTTCTTCAAAGACTTGTGCCATTAGATGATTTGGACCTATGGTTCCTCTCTCTCCTACTAAACCAGTTTCAGAAATTTCTCTTGCCGGTTCATTTCCCCATATTAAATATGGAGTTTGATAGTAGTTTTTAAAACCCTCTACCTGACTTATGTCCATATTTATATTCAACATATTATAGACAGAGTTTCCTTCCCCTAACCAAGGATTATTATCTCCAAATAGGACTACTACTACTGGCTCCTCTTCCTCTCTAAAGTGTTCTATTAGCTTTTTAAGAGCCCTGTCCGTCTGTTCTATTCCTATAAAATAATTGTTGATTATATTGTAATCCTCTTCTCCATAGTGATCTTCTCTTGTCAATATTTCCACATCTGAATAGGCTTTTTTAGAATAGGGTCCATGATTTTGATAGGTCAATGAGTAGTTAAAATAGGGTTTTCCCTCTGCTTGACTTTCCTCAAATCCTTCTATTATGAAGTCAAAGAATTGCATATCTCTTAACCAGTCATCTGATACTGCTGCATATTTATTTTCCTCATAGTCAAAATTATGAAATCCTAAATAGTCATTTACATTTCTCCTATTGTAAAAGGAACCGGTTATTGGATGCATGGCCTCTGTTTTATAGCCCTGTTCTCTAAAATACCAAACAAAGGAATCCGTATCCCTATTGTATTTTGGTTGATTTTGATATCCGGTTAGAAATCCTCTTTCCGTATCTATGGTTCCTCCTGCAAATACATTGGTCATAAGTTTTCCATGAACTGACTCCTCTTGTAGCTGATGGAAGTATTCATATATATCCGTATTTAAATTGACTTCTTCAAATTCACTAAAATCATTATAGGCTTCCAGCATTATGGTAATTACATTTATCTTTTTATCCTCTGGAATATTTTCATATTCATATTGATCTAATTCTTCTTCTGCCTTTTTAGGATCATAGTCTTCTAACTTATCATCCATTAAATCCTTGGCACTATAGACAAAGGGATAGATAAATCCTTTGGATTGATGTCTCTGAGATTCTATCCATCTATTTATAAGATTTAAATCTCCCACTTCATTGTAAAGGTCTTCACTAAAATAGAAACTATTGAATACGGAAAAACTTAAGAGAATTACAACTAATGCTATTCCAATTCTAGACTTATTAGACTTTAATCTAAAATCAAATAATTTTTTTAATACAAAAGTTATAAGTAATATTCCAATAAGTGTTAGAACTATTCTGAAGGTAAAAGGTATTTCGTATTTCTGTGCCATCATACCCGCTTCCCCTACTAGAGTTATATCTGCAAATACTACTGGATCATCTCTATAGGTTATTTTTGTTCTATTTGCCAATCCTCCTAAAAATATTATTACTCCAGTTAGAGAAAAGCCTAACCAAAGCCTATTGGTCATTACCCATAACAGGGATAAGACTAAAAATATTGGTATTATATTCATAAATAATAATAAACCGGACTGAAAATAGCTTTTAAATAGTTCTATATCTATTAATGCACCCGAAAATGTTAAACTTATTACTAATAGCCCTATACTTAATAAGGCTATTAATATGATATTTCTCAGTATAATTTTTATTTCTTCTCTTCTATCTATATTTTCCATATTTCCTCCTACAATTACTGAATATACTTATATATGTCTATTCCTCTTCTGGTTAGCTCTTCTAATTTTTTATCCTGAATCTCCATATCCACTAATATGGATATGCTTGGATATCTATCTATAAAATCTATTAATTCTTCTGAATTGTATTCCTTTTCAAATGGATCTAAAATAACTTCTCCATATCTATTATTGGTCATTTCTAAATAGGAACCAAAGTCCCTTATCATTGCCACTGCACCTTCTAGCTCTGAACTGTCATAGGCCTTTGTAAGAGTTTCCACTTCATCTTCTGCTGCTTTTAAAATCACCTTAACATCTCTATGAGTAACTAGCCACTGGCTTAATTCATCAAGAGTTAAAACATTTTCTCCCACTAAAACCACCTGATCTTCTGAATTTAATTTCAAATCAAATCCAATTACTCTTTCTCCACTTTCATAAACCCTATTTAACTCTTCTAAGGAGTTCTTCTTAAGCTCATAGATTTTGAGAATTTCCAGTTCTGAATCTCCTTTAAAATTTTCCAAATCTATATTTCCACCATTGCCAATATATTCTTTTAGTAGATTTTGATTTAATATATAGTCGGACAGATTTATCTCTCTTATTGCCATTTCATGGGTCTTTCTCAACTGTTCTAAATCCTCTATCTCTTCTCTAGTTCTATTGTTAAAGGCCCTACTGTGTTGGAAAATTCCATCTCTGGATATGACAAATGTATTCTCCCCATCTATAAAGGAACCTTTTCTCATATAGGTCTGTGGTGAGACAAAATTATAGCCCTTATAATTGCTTATATCTCTTCCAAATAGGAGTCCCTTTTCATTTTTATATCCCATAATATTGAGTATTGTTGGAAAAAAGTCTATTTGACTTCCTATTTCAGATATAGTCTCATGAATTTCTTCTCCTGGTATATGAAGAACTAATGGTATATTCATCATCTCATCATAGTCATATTCATATCCAAAGAAATCACTCATCAAATCCCTATCTTCCTCATTAGTGAGAGATATGGCATAGTGATCTCCATAAAGAGCTATTACTGTATCTTCATAAAGGCCTTCTGATTTTAACTCCTCTATTAAAAATCCTATTTGCTTGTCTGCATAGTGAATAGACTGAAGATAATTTCCTAAAATAGTGTCCACATGCTCTTCTCTTATATCTAAAATCTTATAGCTTTCCGGCATATTATATGGAGTATGGCTGGTTAATGTGGCCATAAAAGCGTAAAATGGATTTTCATTTTCTCTCTTGTATTGGGAGAGATACTGAACATTTTGCTCAAAGAAATCCTTATCACTTACTCCCATTCCCAATAATTCATCCACTTGATAATACTGAATGTCTAAAAATTCATCAAATCCCTGACCCTTATAGGCAGCCCTTCTATTCCAATACTCTCCATCATTTCCATGCATGGCTACAGTTTTGTAACCATTGTCTCTTAGAAGCATTGGAAGTCCGTAGAATTCATTTTTCTCAAATCTGGAATAGCTGTGTTCTTCCATAGAGGGATGAAAGGAATTATGAGTTACAAATTCTGCATCTGAAGTGTTGCCCCTTCCAACCAATTGATAATAATTATCATAGTAAACCGTAGATTGATCCTGAATTAACCGATTTAGCTCTGGTGTTATCTCTTGCCCCTCATACTCTAAACCTATAACAAAATTTTGCAAGGCTTCTACTTGAACTGATATTAGATTTTTGTCCTTGCCAAGTCCTGTAAATTTTCCCTGTTCTAGCTGTGTTCGCATTTCCAGCTCTCTTATATCCTCATCACTTATAATATCCGTCTCTTCTCTTCCAAGTAATGTGTCCACTATATCAGTTAAATGATATGTATATAATTCCTGTGACATTACAGATTCCGATTCTCCTATTAGGATAATTCCTATAAGAGACAGGGCTAACAAAACTGTAGACACTTTTAAAGTTATATTATTTATCTCATATTTTTCTTTTTCATCTCTATTTTTAATATAAAAGTATATTATTACTGGTATATCAATTAAGAGTAAAATATTCTTTATATTCAACAGATATTTTATACTGTCTCCCACTGTTGAAAGTTGATTAAACTGTTTTAACAGGCTTATAGATGGCAATGTGGAAAATTGCATAAAATACATTGCATCTACAAACATTATTAAGGATAGTAGGGAATAAAATCCAATTCTCATTTTACCCCTATGTCTACTTTTCCTCTTCTTGATTAGCTCTAATATTATTACGGAAATTAGAGAGGTTAAGAGAAAGACTAAAAATTTATTGAATTGGATTTCTGTTATATTCACATATAGAATGGTTTTTAAAATTACTAAAATATTCATAATCATTTTCTAAATCATCTCTTCCTTATCTAATAAGTTCTATTGCCTTTTTCAGCTGCATATCCTCTGTTCCCGTATTTTTTACTTCATAGTCCACTTCTATTCCTATTCCATTAATTGGTTCTTTGCCTGGAGTTAAATATTCTCCTATAGTCATTTTTACAATGCTTCCATCTGTTATTGGCATCATGGATTGAACTGTTGCCTTTCCATAGGTTCTTGTCCCAACCAATTTTCCTACTCCCCTGTCCTTAATTGCTCCTGCCACTATTTCTGCTGCTGAGGCTGAGTTTTCATTTACCAGAACAATTATCTTATAGTCTTTTCCATTTGTTTTAGATTTATATGTCTCCATATCATCCTTATATCTTATGTGAACTATTTCTCCCTTAGGTACCAAAGTGTCAGACAGTTTAATTGCTTCATTTAAAAGTCCTCCTGGATTGTTTCTTAAATCCAGAATTAATTTTTTACTTCCCCTTTGATCCATTTCCATAAAGGCCATTTGGGTGTATTTGGATAGTCCATAGGAAAATTCGTCTATTTCCATATATCCAATATTTCCATTTAATATTTCAAATTTAACTGGATTTATTTTTATGGCTTTTCTCACCACATCAAAATCCATATATCCATCTCCACGTGCCACTGTTATTTTAACACTTGTATCTACTTTTCCCTTTATCCTATTTGAAACCTCTGGCAAAGTCAGTCCAAGTAAACTCTCATAATTTACGGATACTATTTTATCATTCTCTTGAATTCCTGCCTTTTCTGCTGGGGAATCTGCTATTATTTGTCTAATATTGATCATTCCATCAGCTAATTCTATTACTACACCTATTCCAACTATTTCTCCTGTGGTCATACTCATTAAGGATTCTGCTTCTTCCTTTGTATAGTAATCAGAGTGTGGATCCAGTGTTCTCAGTATTCCCTTTACTCCACCCTTTATAAGCTCATCTTCACTTACTGGGAAAGGATATCTGTCATCTATCATATCTAATACGGAATTTAGAAATTCAATATCTGCCCCTACATTCTTTCTCTGATTTACAACTTCTTCCAATGTTGGTGCTGTTCCATATGAAACCCCCGTGCCTGATATTAAAATTATTGACGCTAATATTATTGATAAAAATCTTTTCATATCAATCCCTCTTCTTTCATATTTTTATTTTATTTTGGTTATTATATCTTATCCCCTGTATAGGGTCAATCTTTCCAATTTAGTTAAAATCTATCACATTACCATTATACACTTAATTTGTCTATAAATTGTTAAGATTCGATTAAATTTTCATCTTCTCCTGGATTTGTGTTAAAATTAAGATAATAAGCAGAGAAAAGGAGTTTTTATATGAATAATATTAATATAATACCAGTATTATTAGAAGATGCTAACAGTGACGAGATTAATCTGGATAGAAATTTCAAAATAATTCAAAATGGAAGTGAAGAATCCTTTAATGCCTCAGTTATGTTTTTTACTAATGGAGTTATGAAAGAGAGTTATAATATTTATTCCATACTTTCCAATACTAATAGACAGGGAGATATTTCCAGTCTCCTATTAGGTGGATTTTCCATAGAAGGGGATAGCTTTTATAATAATTCTAGCCGACTTAATTTTAGTAGCCCTATTTTCCCAAATATGAAAAGAGAGTTTACAATAGAGATTTATATGATTCTCTCTAATATGGATAAGAATAAATCAGAATTAACTGATGGATTTTTTAAGCAGCTGAATATGGAAGGATTTAATCTGAATTTTATTCTCGAAAATGGAGTTAAAATATCTGAGACTACTTTTTATTTAAATAGGCAGGTGAATTAGATGAAAAACCATATAAATATATTGCCCATATTAACCCAATATGATGAGAAAGTTTTAAATAAATTGAATTTAAATTCTAGTTATCAGGTGAAGTCCTATGGAGAAGATGGCTTTTTACAATTGTCCTTTGGAGTGGCTTTAAAGGGTAAACCGGAGAAAGATTACAATATTTATATTATTATAAACTCTTATGACAGTAATAATGGACGATATGACATAATTGCTGGTGGTTTTAAAGTTTTATCCAATAGGACTTATGATCATATTATATTTAAGAGAACTTTTATAAAATATTTGGAAGATATGAAGAGAAATATGGATTTAACCATATATCAGCTTCCAAGTGAGTTGGATCTTAATAATCCTAATCTTAAAGAAGGAGATTTTGAAGAGTATTCAAATATTAATCCGGATTTAGAATTAATTCTCAACAAGGGAAATTTTGTCTCCGCTACCACTTTTAAAATCGCTATAGAATAAAAATTAGATAGGAGGAGTTTAAATGAACAAGAATTTAAAGTATTATGACTCATTAATTAAAACCCTGGTAGATGGGGTTAAACCTGCCTTAGGTTGTACTGAACCTGTAGCTGTAGGTTTAGCTGTGGCCAAGGCTTATGAAGGACTAGGTGGAGAGATTAAATCCATTCAGGTTCAGGTTACACCTAATATTTTTAAAAATGGTATGGGAGTTGGAATACCTGGAACTGAAGAGATTGGTCTGATTTTTGCATCAACTCTTGGAGCAACTTGTGGGGATGCTACACTTGGTTTTCAAGTGTTTGAGGGAGTTAATGAAGAGTCCATTAAAATGGCAGAGAGATTAGTCTCCCAGGATGCAGTATCTGTTGGTCTTGCTAAATGTGATAAGGATTTCTATATTCAAGCTAATATAGAGACGGATCAAGGTCATGGTATGGCAATAATTGAAGATACTCATACAAATATTGTGCATGTAGAGTTAAATGGAGAAGTGATTTTTCAAAAGAGCAATGATAAATCCTCTAATATTGAGGAGAAAGTGGATTTAAGTGAATTAACTTTAAAGGATATTAGGGCTTTTGTGGAGAATGTTCCATTTGAAGAGATTGAATTTTTACTTGAGGGAGTTAAATTGAATTTAGAAATAGCTCATATGGGACTAAGGGAGAGTCTGGGAGCTGGACTTGGGGCAGAAATCAAGAGACAAATCGATTCAGGTGAAATAGACAGTAGTTCAGTTAATCAAGCTAGAATGTTAGCCTCAGCTGCCTGTGATGCCAGAATGGCAGGAGTTAATATGCCTGTTATGAGCAGTGGAGGAAGTGGAAATCAGGGAATAACTGCAATAATTCCACCTACAGTTATTTGTGAAAATATTGGCTGTAGCGACGATCAATTGGCCAGAACATTAGCCTATAGTCATATAATAACTGCTTTTATTAAAACCTTTACTGGGAATCTGTCTCCAGTTTGTGGATGTGCTATTTGTGCAGGAATAGGAGCTTCCTCTGCTATAGTTTGGACTTTAGGTGGAGATGATAAGCAAATTGGTGGAGCAATTAACAATATGGTAGGTACACTGGCTGGTATGGTTTGTGATGGAGCTAAAGGTGGTTGTACATTTAAAATATCCACAGCTGCTTCAGAGGCTATTATACAGGCTCAACTTTCCATGAATGGGGTACATATTAATCCTAATGATGGAATAGTTCACACATCTCCAGAAGAGACAATTAAAAATTTAGGCACTTTCTGTCGTGATGGAATGAATGATGCAGATGAGACAATTATAAATATTATGGTTAATAAAAATTACCTTTAGGAGGTTTAATATGTTAAGAAAGTTAAAGGACAATTTAATAGTTTTATTGATTTTAGCTGTTATAGTGGGTATTTTTGTTGGACTTAATGTAGGTGAAACCAGTATTTCAATAATAATGGCCATAAAACACATATTAGGACAATTTATATTCTTTTGTGTTCCACTTATAATTATTGGTTTTATTACACCTGCAATTACAGGATTACAAGAAAATGCAGGTAAAATGCTTAGAAATGTACTTATAATAGCCTATTCCTCTTCAGTAGGAGCTGCATTATTCTCCATGACAGCAGGATATATGATAATTCCAAAATTAAATATTGCTTCCCAAGTGGAAGGATTAAAGGAATTACCAGGAGCATTATTAGAACTGAATATACCCCCGGTGATGAATGTTATGACTGCTTTGGTTCTAGCCATAGTTTCAGGACTTGCTATTATTTGGACTAAATCCGAAAGAATTAAAGAGATATTTGATGAATTCAACAATATTATGTTGGCAGTGGTGAATAGAATTGTAATACCTATTTTACCATTTTTTATAGCAACTACTTTTGCTGAATTAGCCTATGAAGGTAGTATTACTAAACAATTACCAGTTTTCTTTAAGGTAATATTAATAGTGATAATAGGTCATTTTATCTGGCTTGGGTTCTTATATTTTATTGCTGGGATTATTTCAGGGAAAGATCCATCAGAAGTATTTAGGCACTATGGACCAGCTTATTTAACTGCTGTGGGAACCATGTCTTCTGCAGCAACTCTGCCTGTGGCTTTAGAGTCTGCTAGAAAATCCTCAGTATTGGATGATGATATAGTAGATTTTACTATTCCCATCTCCTCCACCATTCATCTTTGTGGATCTGTACTTACAGAAGTTTTCTTCTTAATGA
>JARIDA010000033.1 GCA_029257065.1 Tissierellaceae bacterium
TAAAAAATCAAATAACCAGTAATGGAAAATATTCTAGAGAAGGATTTTATAAGATATTTATGTTTATGATAAGATTTATAGCACCAATTGGAATAATAATAGTTCAAATAAGTTTAATATAGAAAAAGGATCTTCCGAGGAAGATCCTTTTTCTATATTATATTAATTAAAATTTCTCGAATATCTTCTATATTAACCTGTATTGAACTATTTATAATTCCTAGATTATCTGAAATATCTTGAGCCATATCATCTATATTGTCTATAATTTCATGATAACCAATTCCAGCTTCCTCTAAACTACTTGGCAAGTTTAGATTTAGGCTTATGTTTTTTATATATTCTATTAATGCTTTTAAATTTAAATCTTCATTACCATAATGAAAATTCAAATTATTAGCAATATCAGAATATACGGTTTTTAAAAACTGATTATTAGTATTAAAGGTCATTACAGTGGGAACTAGAATAGAATAAGAACTAACTAAATCCAAATCGAAATACTTATTTAATACAAAACCTATTAAAAATATTAAATTCGGATCTGATAGACCAACTGCAATACCAGACATTAAGGAACCTAGTTGCAGAGTATTAGTTTTACTTAATATATTCTCATTATTATTTAGAAGCAAAATAAATTTATCAATCAACTGTATACTTTTATTTGCATGCATTGATGAGAACTCATTAAAAGACATGGAATCTGAAGCTCCAATAGCATTACAAAATGCTATAAAACTCATACACTGTAGGTCATATATGGAATAAATATCCACGAGAAAAGGATTAGTTATAACTATATCGGGAATTAATATTTTATTTTGTAAAATTTCAAAAATAGAATTTTCCTTATCAATTATAAATGCCATATCACAAGATTCAAATCCTCCAGCAGATGGGATAGGAATATTAATTAAGATATCTCTGATAGAGTAACTATCCTCCAATATATTTGTTGTTTTATTCTTATAATATCTTATTATTTTAGCGTAATTAATAACACTTATTGACCCAATGGAGATTATATATCTAGGATCAAATTTTACTGCTTGATAGACCTCTTCTTTTATATCCTTAAGATTGTGATTATGAGAACTATCAAAGTATATATATTTAATCTCTGAAGAATTAAGATATGGATATATACTATTATTATAGGTTTTAAGATATTTATGTTCTAATAAGACTAATATTCGTTCATTATCTATAGATTCTAAAGCACTTAAGGAATCTTCGTCATAATAGAATTTTGAATTTAAAAAAAAGTTAGCCATTACAACCTCCTTAACTTAAATAGATATAAATTTACATATACTATAGTATAATAGGATATACTAGTGTGAAATATTAGTCAATGAGAAGAGAGGCATGTGATAATTTATTATATCTATTATATAATAAATAGTATGAATAGGGAATAATTTTAATAGGAATGGAGGTAAAAAATGAGACCATTATCTTTAAAAGATATAGTAAGTGTGGAAACATTGCAAGAATTACAAGATAATTTTTCCAATGTGACAAAGATGGCTATGGTTATGGTTGATTATCAAGGCGTACCAATAACAGAATTTAGTAATTATACAGAGCATTGTCTTAGATTAAGAAAATTCGATGAATGTAGAAAATTTTGTTTTGCTTCAGATGCCTATAGTGGGCTAAGATCCACTAGAAAATCAGAACCATACATATATACTTGTTATGCAGGATTAACAGATGTATCGGTGCCAATAATATTTCAAGGACAGGTATTAGGGTCCATTTTAATGGGACAAATTAGAGTTAAGGATAGAAAATTCCCAGAAGCCATTATAGGTGATAAATCAGAGATAGAGCATATATTAAAGGGAGATATTCAAAAACAATTATTTAATGAAGTGGATATAGTGGAAGAAAAAGACTTATTGAATGCTGTAAAACTAATAGGCATATTAGCCAAATATATATTGGAAATAGGATCTAATAATTTAGTTAAAATTGAATTAAATGATAAAAATGAAAGATTGAAAAATGAGATGAATATAAGACTTTCAATGGAAAAAATGCTTAGAGAGTCTGAGGTGAAGGTTTTAAAATCACAGGTAAATCCACATTTCCTTTTTAATATACTTAATAATATTAATAATTTAGCAATGATAGAAAATGCAGATAGAACCTCAGAAATGGTGTATTCATTTACAGAGATGTTAAGATATACAATGAAAAATGAATCCAATGACAAGGTCAGTCTAAGAGAGGAAGTTAACTATACAAGACAATATCTAAAAATACAATATATGAGATTTGGGGATAATTTAGAATATGATTTGAATATAGATGAAAGTCTCTTAGATTCTGATTGTCCATTTATGATATTACAACCTATAGTCTCAAATGCAATAGATCATGGACTATTTAGAAAGGAAAATCATGGAATTATTAAAATTGAGATATTTGAAGAAGATGGAAATATTGTTATAGAAATAATTGACAATGGTATAGGTATGGAGCAAGAAAAAATAGATAAAATTTTAAATACAGGTAGATTAAATATATATTCGGAATCGGGAATGGGAATAGGACTGGTTAATATAGATAAAAGATTATTGCATCTATATGGTAACAAGCATAGATTAGAGATAGAATCTGAAATAAATAAATATACACATGTTACTATAAGAATACCTAAATAGAGGTGATTAAATGTATAGTGTTTTAATTGTAGAAGATGAATATTTACAAACAGAGGCTATGAAATCAATGATAAATTCTCGAATAGAAAATGTGAAGGTTGTAGCCACTGCTGAAAATGGAGAAGAAGCAGTAGAGAAGTTTAAAAAGTTCAATCCAGATATAGTATTAATGGATATTCAAATACCTAAGATAAATGGACTAGAAGCTAGTAAATTAATAAAAGAGATTAATAGAAATGTTTCGATTATAATCTTAACAGCACATTCTGAATTTGAATATGCAAGAAAAGCAATAAAGATAGATGTTGATGACTATATATTAAAACCTGCTAGACCTGAAAAGGTTATTGAGGTTATAAATAATTCAATCAGAAAACTAGATGAAAGTCAGCATATTATAAATCATAAATTATATAATAAATCTAATTTTAAAACTAATTATTTGACAGGAGACTATGCCAGTGCAAAGGATGATCTCTATGAAATATTGAAATTTAGTAATTTTGAATTTAAAGATATTCATGATTTAAAAGATTATATAATAGAAACTATAGATGAAACAGTAAAAAATTATAGTATAAAAGAAGATGAAGAGTTTGAGAAATATTATATAAAAATAAAAAATTCTAGGGATATAAGCAATCTTTTAAAAAGTTTACTCAATATAAGTCAATATATATATAGGGAAATTTTGAATTTTAAAAATATGGGAGCCAAAGATGAGTTGGATTTATCTATACAGTATATGGAATTAAATCTACATAAAAAAATAGGGCTTAAGGATGTGGCAGGCTATATTCACATAAGCCCTACTTACTATAGTAGGCTTTTCAAAGAGAATATGGGAGAAAAGTTTATTGATTATTTAATTAAGCGTAGAATTAAGACTTCTAAATTACTACTGGAATATACAAATTTGAGTATTTATGAAATAGCAGAAATGGTAGGATTTAATGAATCCAATTATTTTAGTCGAGTATTTAAGGAAAACACAGGACTAAGCCCAACAGATTATAGAACGGAAAAATCTTGATTGTTAAATAATCACACTATTTTGACAATATATTATATAAAACCATAGAAAAGAAGATTGATTAGCAAATAACTATATAGATGGGATGAATTATTATAACGGGCGAGAGCCCGTTTTTTGTTATTATGTGAATAGACAGAATATTGCAAAGTTAGTAATAATTATAAATACTTAGTTAAATATAACATTGGGAGGGATATTATGTTAAAAGAAGCACTGGGCATGATAGAGACAAAGGGTTTAATAGGAGCTATAGAGGCAGCAGATGCCATGTTGAAATCAGCAAATGTTGTTTTAGTAGGCTATGAAAAGATAGGATCAGGCCTTGTAACTGTAATGGTAAGAGGAGATGTGGGAGCTGTTAAAGCAGCAACTGATGCAGGAGTAGCTGCAGCTTCAAATGTTGGAGAATTAGTTTCAACTCATGTAATACCAAGACCACATTCAGATGTTGAGAAGATATTACCTGTAAGCGAATCCAATGTTGAATAAATTGGAGGTAAAAAATGAATGATAAATTAATGGAACAAGTAATGGCAGAAGTTGTTAAGAAGATGGGAAATATGAAAGATGGTGAAGAGGAGATGGAAGTTGGTAAAAAACCAGTAGAAAATGTATTGAAGCAATTTGGTTCAGCAGGTATGACGGAATTTGTTGGAACTGCAGAAGGAGATACAATTGGTTTAGTAATAGCAAATGTAGATTCAGAATTACTATCAGCTATGAATATAGGAACAGAATATAGGTCAATAGGAATAATAGGAGCAAGGACAGGTGCAGGGCCACAAGTTATGGCTGCAGATGAGGCTGTTAAAGCAACTAATACAGAAATAGTAGCAGTGGAGTTGCCAAGAGATACTAAAGGCGGAGCAGGTCATGGTTCCTTAATTGTATTTGGAGCACATGATGTATCAGATGCTAGAAGAGCAGTAGAAGTTACTTTAAAAGAATTAGATAGAACTTTTGGAGATGTTTATGGTAATGATGCAGGACATATAGAGCTACAATATACAGCAAGAGCTAGTCATGCTTTAGAAAAAGCTTTTGGAGCTAAAATAGGACAGGCCTTTGGAGTTATAGTAGGAGCACCGGCAGCAATAGGATTAATAATGGCAGATACAGCTGTAAAATCAGCAACTGTAGATGTAATATCCTATGGATCACCAGCAAATGCACCTTATCCAAATGAGTGTACATTATTTGTAAGTGGAGACTCAGGAGCAGTTAGACAGGCAGTATTATCTGCAAAAGAAGTTGGAGTAAGCTTATTAAGTGTTTTAGGTGGAGAAGAAGCGCTATCAACAACAACACCTTATATATAATAAGATATATATTTTAAAAGGGAAGGGGTAATAAAATGAAATCAAAAAGATTTGAAGCATTAGCCCAAAGACCAGTAAACCAAGATGGGTTTGTAAAAGAATGGGCTGAGGTTGGATTTGTATCAATGGAATCACCATACGATCCAAAACCAAGCATAAAAATAGAAGATGGAAAAGTCACAGAATTGGATGGAAAGAAAAGAGAAGATTTCGACTTTCTAGATACTTTTATAGCTGATAGAGCTATAGATTTAGACAATGTAAAGAGAACTTTAGCAACAGATAATAGAGAAATTGCAAGAATGCTTGTAGACATAAATATAAGTAGAGAAGAAGTATTAAAATATACTTTATCCATGACACCAGCAAAAGCAGTTGAAGTACTTAATGAATTAAATGTTTTAGAAATGATGATGGGACTTACTAAAATGCGTGCTAGAAAAACTCCAGCAAATCAATGTCATGTTACAAATTTAAAGGACAATCCAGTACAAATAGCAGCAGATGGAGCAGAAGCAGCATATAGAGGATTTGCAGAAATGGAAACAACTACTGCAATAGCAAGATATGCACCACTTAATGCATTGGCACTAATGGTTGGTGGACAAGTTGGTAGACCAGGAGTTTTAACACAGTGTGCTTCAGAAGAGGCTACAGAATTAAAACTGGGAATGAAAGGTTTAACAGCTTATGCAGAAACAGTTTCAGTTTATGGTACAGAACAAGTATTTATAGATGGAGATGACACACCTTGGTCAAAATCATTCTTGGCTTCCTCCTATGCTTCAAGAGGTATAAAAATGAGATATACATCTGGAGCAGGAGCAGAGTTATTAATGGGTAATGCAGAGAAAAAATCCATGCTTTATTTAGAGGCAAGATGTTTATTTATGACAAAAGGTGCAGGAGTTCAAGGAATTCAAAACGGATCAATATCCTGTATAGGAGTTCCAGGTGCAGTTCCAAGTGGTATAAGAGGAGTTTTAGCAGAAAACTTATTAGCTTCAATGCTAGACCTAGAATGTGCATCTGGTAATGACCAAACATTCTCACACTCACCAATAAGAAGAACAGCTAGAACATTAATGCAAATGATTCCAGGAACAGACTATATATTCTCAGGATATTCAGCAGTTCCAAATTATGACAATATGTTTGCAGGATCCAATTTTGATGCTGAAGATTTTGATGACTACAATGTAATTCAAAGAGATTTAAAAGTAGATGGTGGATTAAGACCAGTTAAAGAACCAGATGTGGTGAAATTGAGAAATAAAGCAGCAAAATGTATACAGGTAATATTTAAAGAGTTGAATTTACCTCTAGTTACAGATGAAGAAGTTGAAGCTGCAACTTATGCTCATGGTTCAAAAGATATGCCAGAGAGAAATATCCCGGAAGATTTAAAAGCTGCAGGAGAGATTATGAATGGGGATATTACAGGATTAGACTTGGTAAAAGCACTTAAAAACGGTGGATTTGATGATGTGGCAGAGAGTATGTTAAGTCTTATGAAACTAAGAGTTTCAGGAGATCAATTGCACACAGCAGCAATTATAGATGAAGACTTTAATGTAATAAGTGGAATTAATAATCTAAATGATTATATGGGTCCAGGAACAGGATATCAAATGTCAGATGA
>JARIDA010000111.1 GCA_029257065.1 Tissierellaceae bacterium
TCTGTGTAATTTTGATGTACTTCACCTTCACCAGAAGATAGAAAAGTAAAAGGATCCCCAGGCATTAACCTGGGGAGAAAAAAATTCAGAGTAATAATTAAAAAGAATATTATAAAATACTCAAGAAATTTCTGAAAGAAATTCATCTTATATCACTTACTCCATTTCTACATAAGATATTTTATTATGAGTTACTTCATGATGATTAAATACATGTTTCCAACCATCATATTTTTCTGGCCTATAAACTGTATAACCACTAGTATTGTATATTGTTATTATAGGTATTTCCTCAGCTATTACTTCTTGAAGTTCAAATATAATTTCTTTTCTTTTTTCTAAATCTGTTGCTCTTAACTGGTCATTGGATAATTTATCTATTTGTTCATTAACATAAGCTGGTGTTTCCCTAAATTCAGAGTTATATCGTTCTCTAAGAATATCTGCATCATTGCCCCAGCCACCATGACCATTTAAAACTAACTCATAGTCACCACTTTTAATAGCTGCATCTCTAGATTTTGTATCTACACTTGTAATATTTAATTTTATACCAATTTTTTCAAAGTTTAATTTTATTAGTTCTCCAATTCTAACTTCCGTATTAGAGTTTCCAGTTAAGAGAGATATTTCATATTCTTTTCCCTTTAATAGTCCCTTTGCTTTTTCTAAATCAAAATCATACTTTTTTACATTAGAGTTATACATTGAATGTTCCAATGGTAAATATCCTGGACTAGCTTTCTTTCCAGCACCTCTTGCTACTTTTTCTATTAATTCATCTTGATCTATACTATATGCCATAGCTTGCCTAAGATCCTTATCCTTAAATTCTGGTCTGGATTCCATGTTCAATATAATTTTATATCCCCAAAATGCTGGATTTTCTATTACTTTATACTGTGCATCATTTTCATATTTATCTAATATCTCTGGTGTCACTTCAACAATATCTATATCTCCATTTTCAAATGCTAGTATCTCATCACTTACAGGAATAAACCTAATTTTTTCTGCTGCTGGTTTATAACCCCAGTAATCTTCAAAAGCTTGAAATTCATATGCTCCTTGCTCTTTATTATATTCAGTCAACTTGTAAGGACCACATCCAATAACAGCTTCAGGAGTATCAAACTTAGTAGGATCATCTACATTTTCCCAAATGTGTTTTGGTAAAATACGAGCTGAACCAAATTTTTCTAATAAAGTTGCATTTGGAGAATCAACTGTGAAATTAATTGTATAATCATCTATTATATTAATTTCTTTTATATAGTCATTTTGCACCAAAGCTAATCCATCTGAAACTGGAGCATGCTTTTTATAATATTCAAAAGAAAATTTTATGTCCTCTGTTGTCATGTCTTCTCCGTCTTGCCACTTTACACCCTCTCTTATATGAAAAGTATAATCGGTACCAGACTCATCTATATCCCAACTTTCTGCTAACCAAGGGATTAAATCTTCTTCTCCTCTTTCCAACATACTATCAAATATAAGTCTCATTTTATATGAACCTGGACCTCTTGAGTAATGGGTATAAGGTGATGGATATCCCCAATCTCCACCTTCAAGATTTAATATCAATGGTTCTTTATTTGAAATTTCTTCACTTGCTACTTCTTGATCTTGGAGAGTAGAATTTATATTATTTTTATCCTCTTGTGAACAAGCACTAAAAATCAAGGTGAATATCATAATTAAAGATAATACTTTTATTTTATTTTTCATTTTAAACCTCCATTATTTAAATTTATATTTTTACTTTGGATTTAATTTAGAACTATAAGGTTTTATATCTAATACAGGCGTTCCATCTAACATATCTACACCTTCAAATTCCAACTTATTACCATCTACTTTTGTAAATTTAACAATAGACATTCCAATCCCATTAGGCCTATTTGGAGACCTAGTAGAAAAGACACCTGTCATATGATCTCTTCCATGTGGGATTATTCTCAAAGGTGATTTTGTAGATTTATGAAAGTTAAAAAGTATTATCCCATAATCATTTTCTACTATACCTTCTATACCTTCTACATATTCAGGCAAAATCTCAATAATTGCTTTTTTATCAGTATTTAAAATACTTTGCCTTGGCAATTCCTTTTTCTCTTTAAATTCTGATTTAATATAACCTATTGGTTGCATAATTATATTCATTCTTTCACTCCTTAAGTAGTTTTTGAAACAAATAGTTTATCTTTATTGGAAAGATATAAAAAGTCCCCAACCGTGAAATAGGCTAGGGACAAAATTGCACAAAATTATACATATGCATAAAATGCATACAAATAGTATAATACTGAGTCATCTCTTCCCTCCGAAGTTCTTTAACTGCATACATACTATTAGGCAGGTCTCCTGACTTATGATAATTATAAATCAACACCTTCCCAGATGAAATCTAGTGGTATAAGTTGATTCTACATCACTTACAGTAGCGGGGGCTGTATAGGATTCAAACCTATTTCCCTTTTAATATTTAAAACCTAAGTATTTATATTTAGTTTTCCTATTTATCTTATCATAT
>JARIDA010000003.1 GCA_029257065.1 Tissierellaceae bacterium
TTCCCTGAATTATATCTAAACTTATATCTGGTTTTATAAAGTTTGCACTTCCAACCTGAACTGCACTAGCTCCTGCCATTATAAATTCCAGTGCATCTTCAGCTGTCATTATGCCACCTAGTCCTATAATTGGAATATCAACAACATTACTAACTTCCCAAACCATTCTAAGAGCAATAGGTTTTATTGCTGGTCCAGAAAGTCCTGCAGTTATATTTTTAAATACTGATTTTCTCTCCTTAATATCAATTGCCAAAGCATTAAAAGTATTCACTAAAGATAGAGCATCTGCTCCTGCTTGTGCACAAGCAATGGCCATTTCCTTTATATTTTCAGCATTAGGAGATAATTTTACAATCATAGGTTTCTTCACACTGGCTTTTACCTCTTTAACTACTTTTCCTGCAGTTTCTGCTCTTATTCCAAAGGCCATTCCACCCTCTTTTATATTGGGACAGGAAATATTTAATTCTATCATATGAATATCTGAATTATTTAAAAGTTCTACTCCAGCTAAATATTCCTCTAATGTTCCTCCACCTAAATTTGCTATTGTTACCGTGTCCTTTGATTTTAAAAATGGAAGGTCATTTTCTATGAAGCTCTTCACTCCTTCATTTTGTAGGCCTATAGAGTTCATAAGTCCTGATGAGGTTTCATGGATTCTTCTTCCCTTATTTCCTTGTTTTCCCTCTATAGTAAGTCCTGTTGTAGATATTCCACCTAATTTTGATATATCAAAGTACTCATCAAATTCTCTTCCAACTCCAAAAGTTCCTGAAGCAGCAATTACTGGATTTTTAAATTCTACTCCACATATATTTACTCGCATAGCTAAAATATAACCTCCTCTGCTTTAAATACAGGTCCTTCCTTACATACCCTTTCCATGCCTCTAATGGTTTCTATGGTACACCCCATACAGGCACCAATACCACATGCCATTCTATTTTCCATGGATATTTCTAGTTGAGCCTTATCCTTACAAAGCTTAACTAATGCTGAAATCATATCCTCAGGCCCACAAGCGATTACAAGATCATAATTCTCTGGATTTAATATTTCAGTTATATATCCCTTATGTCCAAAACTTCCATCCTCTGTTGATATATTTATCTCTTCAATATAATCTTTAAACTCTTCTGTATAATAACTTTTTTCTCTAAATCCTGAATAAAGGTCTACTGATGATTTAAGTTCTTTTGCCAAAAACAATAGTGGTGCTATCCCTATTCCACCTGAAACTATGGCAATTTTTTCCTGCTCTTCTAAATTAAACCCATTTCCTAATGGTCCTAGAAGAGATAAGCTATCTCCTTCTTTTAATTCTGATATTATATGAGTTCCTCTACCTACAACTTCATATAGGAGTGTTAGACATCCATCTTCTAAATCAGATATTGAAATCGGCCTTGGTAGAAATGGATCCTCTCCACTCCAACCCTTAACCATATAAAATTGTCCTGGAACTCCTTTGAAATCTCCCTTTAGTTTTAGCCTATAAATATTCCTTGATATCTTCTCATTTAAAAGGATTTCCCCATCTACATAACTATCCCTCATATCCAATATCCTCCCTCATATTTAAAACCGCTTCTCTAGTATATTGGTCAAATTTTTCTACACCATCATTATATTTCATATATGCTTTTATGATTCCTCTGGATGAATTAACTATTCCACCATTTAAACCATTAAGATATTTTCCAACATCTTCTCCTCTTGCACCCTGTGCTCCATATCCAGGTATTAGAAAAAACATATTTTTATATCTATCTCTTATTTCTACAGCTTCATCTTGATGAGTTCCTCCAACTACAGCACCTATTGAACTATAACCAGATTTACCCATATATTTTTTACCCATCTCTTCAAGTTTATCTCCTACATGATAATATACTGGTTTTCCCTCTGCTTCTAAATATTCAATATCCTTAGCTCCCTCA
This sequence comes from Tissierellaceae bacterium, assembly GCA_029257065.1. Taxonomy (GTDB): domain Bacteria; phylum Bacillota; class Clostridia; order Tissierellales; family Tissierellaceae; genus JARIDA01. The sequence goes on from JARIDA010000003.1 coordinate 1,947, forward strand.
TTTGAAGTTCTAAGCAGTACAAATATTCCTTTTTTACCATCTTCTAAGTATTTTAAATAAGGAGTGATGCTATCAAAACCCATATAAGGATTTATAGTTATAAAATCAGTTTCAAAATCTCCTTCAAAATGAGCTTTTGCATACATATCTGCAGTTGCGGAAATATCTCCTCTTTTTACATCTCCTATGGATAAAGATCCTATTTTTCTTAAATATTCTAAAGTTCTCTTATAGGCCTTCAAACCTTCAATCCCGTAACTCTCATAATAGGCAATTTGAAGTTTATATATTGCTGTTATATCACTAGTACAATCTATGATTCTTTTATTGTATTGAAATATTATCTCCTCTAATTTTTTGTATTTACTTTTCATCTCTTCAGGTATATAATCCATATGAGTATCCAATCCTACACAAACATTTCCTTTGTCTTTAATCTCTTCGTATAATCTATCAATTATCAACTTCTCATCTCCTTATCTAAGTTCGGAATATTTATCATTTATATATTTTATATCTCCAGCTTTCACTGTCATGGCAACTTCCCCATACACTTCTATTCCATCTAATGGAGTGTTTTTTCCTTTCGACTGAAATTTTTTACTGTCTATCTTATATTTATCTTCTAAATTTACTAGGACTAAATCTCCATCATATCCCACTTTCAATCTTCCTTTATTAGCACCCATTATCTCTGCTCCATTTGTAGACATTATTTCTGATAATTTTTTCAAATCTATATGTCCCTCTTTTACTAGGCTTGTATAACAAATTCCAAATGCAGTCTCAATCCCTGATATTCCTGGTGCTCCTTCTTCTTTATCCTCCTCAGTATGTGGAGCATGGTCTGTTGCAATTGCATCCACTGTTCCATCTTTAATTGCTTCTATTAAAGCACTGACATCTCTCTCTTCTCTTATTGGAGGATTAACCTTATAATCACTATTATACATGTATATATGATGTGGTGTTACTTCACAGGTCACATTAACTCCTTTGGATTTTGCCTCTCTTATTCCCTTAATAGCCTCTTCTGTGCTCACATGAGCAAAGTGAACTCTTGCGCCTGTTACTTGGGACAGATATATATCTCTAAAAGTTATTATATTCTCAGAAATTCTATAATCTATTGGGGTTAAATCCATATCTTCTGCATGAGTCATTATAATAAAACCTTTTTCTTTTGCTTTGATCATAGAATCATAACTCACTTTATTTGAAATAACTCCATATCCATCATCTGAGATAAATTTAACCTTTTCTACATCTATAAGGTCTAAATGACTTAATGTTTTACCATCAAAATCTTTTGTTAAGGAAACCGTTTGATGTAATTGAACTAAATCAAGTTCTTCACCTCTCCTTAGTACATAATCAACTAATTCCATATTACTAGCTACTGGATCTGTATTGGCCATAAGATTAACCAAAGTATAACCACCTTTTAAGGCTGCTCTTCCACCAGTTTCTAAATCTTCCTTATCAGTTCTTCCTGGTTCTCTGAAATGTGTATGAAGATCTACAAATGCTGGCATAATTGTAAAGCCCTTTCCATCTATAATTTCACAATCCATTTGGAGATTTTCTCCAATCTCCTTTATTTTTCCATTTTCTATATATATATCACTAACTATTTCCATTTCTTTATCCACAAGTTTAGAATTTTTAATTAAGATATTCACATTTATCCCTCCCAAGAGTGTATATGATCACAATATTTACAACTATATCTCTGTTTTTCTCGATCTATTAATATAAATTTGTGTACTATATGGTTCTCTATTGAGGTAATGCATCTTGGATTTTTACATTTAATTATATCCTCAATTTCATCTGGTAATTCCAAGCAAATCTTTTCTTTTATTCTTTCCCCCTCTATTATATTTATGGTTATGTCTGGGTCTATAAATCCTAGTGCTTTTAAATCCAATTCTAGGATATTTTCAATTTTAATCATATCTTTTTTACCATGTTTTTTGCTCTTTGCATTCATTATTAGTGCAACTGTATAGTCTGCTGTATCTAATCCAAGATATTTGAATATGAAAAAACCTGAACCTGGTTTAATATGATCTATTACTATTCCTTGAGCAATACTATTTATATTTAACATTATTCTTCCCCCAATATTTTCATTATAAGTGCCATCCTTATAAACATACCAAATCTCATCTGTTTAAAATACCAAGCTCTTGGATCACTATCGACTTCTACTGATATTTCATTTACTCTTGGTAATGGGTGTAGTATTGTTAAATCCTCTTTAGCATTCTTTAACTTCTCCATATCTAGAATATAGCTGTCTTTTAATCTTACATAATCAGCTTCGTTAAAGAATCTTTCCTTTTGTACTCTCGTCATATATAGTATATCTAGTTCTTCTATTACCTGTTCAAGTCTCTCTACTTCTCTATATTCACTTTTTGATTTATCTAATATTTCTCCTTTTATATACTCTGGTATTTGTAATTCCTCTGGAGATATAAGAACAAATTTAATTCCTTCATATTGACAAATTGCTTTTATCAGTGAATGAACTGTTCTTCCAAATTTCAAATCTCCACAAAGGCCTATTGTAAAATTTTCTATTTTACCTTTAGCTTGTTTTATAGTTAATAAATCTGTTAAAGTTTGAGTTGGATGTTGATGTCCACCATCTCCTGCATTTATTATAGGTATATCTGTTGAATCTGCAGCATATCTTGGTGCCCCTTCTTTTGGATGTCTCATAACAATTAAATCTGTATAAGATGCTACAGTTTTTATTGTGTCTGGTAAGTTTTCTCCCTTTTGTACTGAACTGGAATCTGGATCTGAAAAACCTATTATTTCTCCACCTAATCTTAACATAGCTGATTCAAAACTTAATCTTGTCCTTGTACTTGGTTCAAAAAATAATGATCCTAATAATTTACCCTTACAAGTATCTGCATACTCTCTTGGATTTTCTATTATATTTTCTGCTAATATTAATAATTCTTCCACATCTAACTTATTTAAATCCGATGCATCTATTATATCTTTACCTTTTAACATGCTCATCCCCCTTTGTTTTATAACCTTTAAGGAATAGGTATAAAAAAAGCCTTCCCGTAGGAAGGCATAATTAGCTTAAGTCTTCTATTATGCTATCCTTCCTAATCTCTCTGGATTAGATTAAAGGTTTTCTTTTATCATTTGAATGATACCATATTTTTTTTAAAAAATCCACTTTTTTTATATATTTAATATAATATTTCTCTTGACATGTATTCTTTTTATGTTATACTTATCTTTAATAAATTTAATATTTTTTATTTTATAATATAGCTTTGATAAGAAAAGTAAGTTTATGATTTTCTATACAGAGAGCTTCTTAAGGTGAGAGTGAAGCAAGAAATAATTTACTGAAAATGGTCTTTGAGCTTAAATGTTGAGGAGAAATTTTAGACATTTACGATTCTCACACGTTATAGTGATAGGGTATAAAAGATTAATTCTTCGTACCTGATAAGGTATAGTTCGCAAGAACTATGCGAATTAGGGTGGTAACACGTCAGCTTTCGTCCCTTTGCTTTTAGCAAAGTGGTGAAGGCTTTTTTTTATATTCAATTTCAGGAGGTATAATATGATAAAAATTTCAAATTTAAATAAAAGTTTTGAAATAGATGGTAAAAAAATCCAAGCAGTTAATAATGTGTCTTTGGATATACAGCGAGGAGAAATATATGGAATCATCGGATATTCTGGAGCAGGAAAGTCTACTTTACTTAGATGTGTAAATAGAATAGAAGAACCAGATTCTGGAAATATTATTATAGATGGTGTAAATATTACTAAACTTGAAAATGGACAACTCAGAGAAGAGAGAAAAAATATTGGAATGATATTTCAACATTTCAGTTTATTAGAACAGAAAAATGTTTATAATAATATTGCCCTTCCCCTAGAGATAAATGGATATTCTAAGGATGAAATCCACAGTAGAGTCTTAGAACTTTTGGATTATGTGGATCTTTTAGACAAAAAAGAAGCTTATCCTAGCCAATTAAGTGGGGGGCAAAAACAAAGAGTTGCTATAGCACGTGCAATTTCAAATAATCCTAAAGTACTATTAAGTGACGAGGGAACATCAGCACTAGATCCTAGAACAACAGAGTCAATACTAGACCTACTTAGACAGATAAACCAGGACTTGGGAATTACAATAGTTATGATAACCCATCAAATGGAAGTGGTTAAGGCTATTTGTGACAAAGTTGCAATAATGGAGAATGGCCAAGTTGTTGAGATAAATACAGTTGAAGACTTATTTACTAAACCTAAAACTAAAACAGCTAAATTGTTTATTAATTCTCTACAAGGAGATATTCAGGATGAAATTATTGATCCGATGAATTTTAAAGGCAAAATATTTAGATTAGGATTTTTAGGTGATTCAGCTAACAAACCAATTATTACTGATCTAGTTAGAAAATTTGATATCGATGTCAATATCCTTTCAGGAAATATAAATAAATTACAAATGTCTAATATTGGACATTTAATTTTAGAATTTATTGGTGAAAAAGATGAAATTGAAGATTCAATTGATTATCTTTTAGAACAAGACATTATAGTGGAGGAGATATAGTATGTTAGATTTATTAATACCACCATTTTTGGAAACAATATATATGGTAAGTGTATCAACAGTTTTTTCATTAATAATAGGCTTTCCTCTAGGAATCTTATTAGTTATAACTGAAAAGGATGGACTTTGGGAGAAAATATTATTAAATAATATTTTAAATACAGTAATAAATATATTAAGATCCATACCATTTATTATTTTAATTATATTACTTTTCCCTCTTTCTAGTTTAATAGTTGGAACTAAAATTGGAACCACAGCCACAATAGTTCCATTGTCCATTGCAGCAGCACCTTTTGTTGCCAGACTAATGGAAGGGAGCTTTAAAGAAGTGGATCCTGGACTTATAGAATTAGGAGTTTCAATAGGAGGAAATACTTATGAGATAATTAAAAAAGTCTTGATTCCAGAAGCTTTGCCATCAATAATCTCTGGAATTACTTTAACAATAATAAATTTAATTGGCTATTCAGCAATGGCTGGAGCTGTAGGAGGTGGAGGTTTAGGAAATTTAGCATTACAGTATGGATATTACAGATATCAAACAGATGTAATGATACTTTGTGTAATTGTCATAGTTATTCTAGTACAAATGATTCAATGGTTAGGTAATAAATTGGCTTTAAGAGTTAATAAAAAATAAGAGGAGGAATAAAAATGAAAAGAAATATAAGTATATTATTAATTGTAATTTTATCTTTAGGGATTTTAGTAGGATGTGGTAATAAGGATGTTACTGAGGAAAGTAATATTATTAAAATTGGAGTATCTCCAAATCCCCATGGTCAAATTATAGAACAGATTGTAGAGGATTTAAAAGAAGAGGGAATAGAAGTTAAAATAGAAATATTTACAGATTATGTAACTCCTAATATTGCACTAGATGATGGAGATTTACATGCTAATTATTTCCAACATGGGCCTTATCTAGAGGATTTTATCCAAGAACAAGGTGTTGATTTAGTTCCAATAGCTGATGTACACATTGAACCAATGGCTATATTTTCTGACTCAATTGATTCTTTAGATGATCTGGAAGATGGTTCTGTAATTGCAATTCCTAATGATACGGTTAATGGTGGAAGAGCATTACTTCTCTTAGAAGCTCAAGGACTAATCAAAATGGATAAAGAGGCAGGAATTAAAGCTAGTGTTCGTGATATAGTTGAAAATCCAAGAAATTTCGAATTTAAAGAACTAGAAGCAGCAACTATACCGAGAGTACTTGACGAGGTTCATATAGCTTGTATTAATGGTAACTATGCTTTAGATTCAGGACTTAATCCTGTTTCTGATTCTATTGCTATAGAAGATTCTAATTCACCATATACAAATATTATAGCAGTTCGTACAGAAGATAAAGATAATGAAAATTTCCAAAAACTAATAAAAGCTTTACATTCAGATAAAGTTAGAGATTATATAAATGAAACTTTTGATGGTGCTGTAATACCAGCATTTTAATAAAAAAACCTGGCAAAATATTTTGCCAGGTTTTCTATTTTTTATTATCCTATTTTCTCTATTATTGTTTTCATGAAAATTGGTAGATCTTTTGGTGTTCTTGAAGTTATTAAATTTCCATCTATTACAACTTCCTGATCCAGATATTCTGCACCTGCATTTATTAAATCATCTTTTATTGAAAAGAATGAAGTCATTTTTCTACCTTTTAAATCACAAGCTGATGCCATCATCCATGGACCATGACAAATTGCTGCTACTGGCTTATCCTGTTCATCCATTTCCTTTACAAAATTAACAGTAGCCTCTGTTCTTCTCATATAGTCAGGGGAAAATCCTCCTGGAATAACAACTCCAGAATAATCTTTTGCCTGGATATCTTTAGATGAATGAGTACTTTTTTCAGTTAAACCTGATTTACCAGTATAAACTTTATCTTTTTCTGTTCCTACTAAGTGTACCTCATATCCTTCTTCTAATAATCTGAAATAAGGATACAATAATTCTTTTTCATCAAACATTTCTTCAATTAATACGGCAACTTTTTTCATAAATATCTCCTTTCATAAAACTAATTTTTACTGTTAAGTGACTTATACCCAATAATTCTTTATTTATTTATCTCTTTTACTCTTCCCACTGTTCCATCTTCCAACATAACTTTTATACCATGAGGATGATTTTTGGAATTAGTTAAGATTCTAGATACAACTCCTTCAGTAAGGTCTCCTGATCTTTGATCTTTCTTTTGAACTACACTAACATTTGTTCCTATTTTAATATTATTTCTATTATTTCCCGACATATTTCCTCCTTATTAATAGTTAACTATTATTTTAAATGTGATATATCATTTTTATTTAGTAACTCTAGAATCCCTTCCCCATTATATTTCAATGTGGAAACTGATGTGTTATTAACTATTGGTGTTTTCCATGTATCTTCTATACTACCACCATTTACCCAGGATAGTAAAACACTTATAATAACTCCGTGAGTTACTACAACTACATTTTTTTCTTTATGTCTATTTTCAATTATTTTGCTCATACCTTTTTTTACTCTCTCATAAACCTGATGAAAGCTTTCTCCTGTGTTATTTTTATAATTTAGTGGATCATTCCAAAAATTATATATTATTTCTCCATATTTTTCTTGAATAATATCTACTGGCTTACCTTCCATATTCCCAAAATTTATCTCTTGTAGCTCATCTATTACTGATACTGGAATATCTCTGTTACCTTTAATATATTCTGTGGTTTTAATTGTTCTTCCTAGAGGACTTGTATAAATCTTATCTATTTCTTTGTCCATTAATGCCTCTCCCAGTTTAGTTGCTTCAAGTATTCCTAATTCTGTTAAGGGTGAATCAGCTGAACCTTGCATTTTAGCTTCTTTATTCCAAATTGTCTGTCCATGTCTAACAACAAATATTTTCATTATTTACATCCTTTCTCTAATTTCAATCTATCTCTATAATTTTCCACCGCATTTTGGGCAATATTCAAAATTATTATCCACTACTGAATTACAATTTCCACATCTATATTGTCTGTAGCCTTTATTTATTATAGTTAAATCATCTTCAGTTAAATTAACATGCCTACCCTTTTCAATATCCTTTCCAATATTTTTATCTATTGTGAATATACTATTGCAACAACTACTCCTTAAATAGTATTTTCTATTCCATTTAAATATTGGTATAAAAAACAGGCTTAATCTAGTATAGGTCATAAATGCGTTAAATCTTCCATAAGCCTCACAATTAGGGCATACCATCATTTGAGAGAAATCTAATTCTTCTTCTTTAATTGTAATTCCCGATATGAAAATCATTTAAACACCTTCTATTATTATTTTTAATTTCTACTTAGTTCATATTATATCATATCTTTTTACAAATCATCATATACTCTTAAAATGATGTTTTACTTAAATCTATTTTTTTGATATTATTAATTATGTATTTCGATATATGTCGAAATAGAATTGCGAGGTGATTTTATGTATAAGGATATTGCTAATAATTTTAAAGCTTTTTGTGATGATAATAGACTTTTGATTTTAGATCAATTAATTGAAGGAGAGAAATGTTCTTGTGATTTATTAGAGAATTTGAATATTTCTAGATCTACTCTTTCTCATCATATGAGTATTTTAGTAAATAGCGGTGTAGTAAACGAAAGAAAAGAAGGTGCTTGGATTCATTATTCTATCAATCTAGATGGAATTCAATCCTGTAAAAGTTTCTTAAGTAAATTCATCTAATATAAAATGAGATTGTATAAATG
>JARIDA010000005.1 GCA_029257065.1 Tissierellaceae bacterium
ATGAGTATTATAAGGGAGAGGGAGTGCTATTAGAAAAAGTTTTACCAGTTCTTAATACTCCACTGACAAATATTACTTACAAATTAATCCAATAATATAGACTCCTCAGGTCCAATTGATCTGAGGAGTTTATATTATAAAGAATTGAACTTTGATAATTTATTGACAAGAGTCATATATGATGTTAAAATTAATATGGTTTGTTGAATATTCTGAAAATGACATGGATATGGGAGGTGTTTTATGCATGAGGAGTTAGAAGAAAGGGGAGGGGACAGACGAGATTATTATAGATGGATTGGAAGGACTTTAGAAGATTTTTACAACTCCTTCTATAGAGAAGAGATGTTAAAGTTTTATAGTTTTTTTGATACGGAATTTCAAAGAAAGATTCCATTAAATGTATTTCTCTATCATCCTAGTTATAATCTTATTCAACTAGGCAGATTTAAGTGTATTTTAGATATGGATTTGTCTGAAAAAAAGAATGAGGCTAGAGTAAAGATACAGCTGGATGAGGATGGAAATATTGTTACAGTTTATATTAATATGAAAAAAGAATTTGGAGATTGGAAGATCATAGGAGAAAACTTTTTTTAAGGGGGATTTGACATGTATAATAACCGCATAATTAGAAGATATACGCCATTATTTTTAGTACTTATGATGATAGTTTCCTTTTGTAGTCCTTTACTACAAGACAGGGTCAATGCTCAGGAATTAGAAGATGTAGAAGAGATGTTAGAAGAATTAAGAGAAGAGTTGGAAGAAGAGGAAGAAGAAATTGTAATTGAACCAGAGATTTTGGTTAGTAATGACAAGATTTCTATTACAGAGATTAGAGAGATTAAAGTTACAGTAACTTTTCCAGAGGAAGTGGACTTAGATAAATTAAAATGGTCCTTTGGTGGAAAAGACTTTGATCGTTGGAAGAAATGGGATATAGAGAGAGAAGATTTTGTTGGAGAGTCTTGGATTGAGTTTTCAGAAGAACCAGAATTGGTGGAAGACAATGTAGTTGAAGCGACAATAAAATTTGACCTACCTTTTGACACTGATGATCTAGCTCCAAGAAATATTCGTACAAAATATCGTCAATTAATTGGTACATATGATTTAGAGGTTAAGACTTCAAATACTTCTCTAAAAATGCCATTAATAGTTAATACATATGATGATTATCATCTATATGAGGATATTAAACCAGCTATAGATGAATTATTAGAATTGGCAGGAGAGAAGAATGACAGATATTTTGAACATATAGTTATTGGAAAGAGTACTGAAGGCAGAGATATGAATACTGTTGTAGTTGCAAAGAGCAAGGCAGCTATGGACAATTATTTAAATAATATTAAGCCTATGGCACATGAAAATCCAGAAGAACTTATTAAAAAAGTTGAAAATGGGGAAGTGGATTATCAATTACCAATATATATAAATAATACACATCCAGATGAGTCAGCTGCACTAGATGGACAATATGTGGCTTTAAAGCGTTTGGCTACAGAGGATGAAATAGTATTTAATGAATCTGAAGATAAGGAAGTTACTTTAAAGGTAGATGAATTATTAGATGATGTTATATTAGTTTTCAATGTTACTATAAATCCAGATGGTTTGTATCACAATACTAGACAATTTGTGAGTGGACTAGATCCAAATAGGGATTTAGGATATCAAACACAAATAGAGACTAGAAATTTTACATCTGACATTGTTAAGTGGAATCCAATTACATTGGTAGATATACATGGATTTGTAAAATCATTTTTAATTGAACCATGTACTCCACCTCATGAACCAAATTATGAATACGATTTATTAATGGGTGGACCAAGAAATCCTGCAACTAATGATGTGGATGGAAAAGCAGGTGCATTAGAGCATGCAAGAGCAATGGGAGAAGCGGGAATTGCTAATAGTAAATATGAAAGTTATGAAATACCTATATTTGATAGAGGATATGGTTGGGATGACGCTACACTTGCATATGTAGGCTCCTATGGTATTATTCACGGAGCTATGACTCATACAGTGGAAGTACCAGACTTAAACCAGGAATCAGCTAATTTGGCTGCCTATGTAGTATTAGCTTCTGCTAACTATGTGAGCCAAAACAAGGATGACCTATTTAAAAATCAACTTATGATTAATCACAGAAGTTTAAATAATATTGATGATAGAGCTGTAGATACTTGGCATACTTATGAAGATGGAAAACAGTATGGTAGACCAAGAGGAGAAAATGAAAACTTTTTCCCAGAATACTATATTATTCCTGTAGAGAAGGGTTTACAGAAAAATATATTACAAGCTCATAAAATAGTGGACTTTTTGATTCGTAATGGAGTTAAGGTGGAAAAGGCTAAGGAAGAGTTCCAATTTGAAGGAGTAACTTATCCTGAAGGTAGCTTTATAGTTCCATTGAGACAGGTTAAAAGAGGATTTGCAAATGCAGCACTATATGATGGTGTGGATGAATCAGCATGGGGTGGATTATATACAGATTTAATTACAAATCTTCCTATGTTAACTGGTTTTGATAGAGTTATAGTTAGAGAAAAAGGATTGTTTGATGAAAAAACAGAATACGTTAAAGAGGTAACTATTCCTACAACTAGTGTTAAAAAAGAAGAATACATTATTAAAAATATTAATAATGACGCTACAAAAGCTGTAAATAAATTGTTGAGAGATGGAAAAGAAGTTTCTATAATTACAGAGACTGGGTCTGACTATAAAAAAGGAGACTTTTTAGTAGCTAGAGCAGACTTTATGAATATTAAAGATGATTTCTATTTAGAGGCAATGTCTACAAATGAGAATATTAATGGAGAGAGATTAATTCTGCCAAAGATACATTTACCAGATAATTCATATGAAACTAAAATAGTTTTAGAGGGATTAGGTTTCCAAATTGTAGATGAAAGATCTGCAAATGTTATTGTGGACACTACAGGTAGAGCTGATATTGATGATATTAAAGCTGGAAAAGCTTTTATAGGTATTGGAGGACAGACAGCTAAATTTGTAGAGGAAAATGGGCTTATTGAAGGTTTAGAAGTTAAATATGAGAAGGGTCATGAAGGATTAATGCGTGCCATATATTCTCAAGATCATGAAATCACATCAGCTTCCTATGATGGAGAAGAGGACTTTATGTATATAGGAAATGGTTCCTTTATTACAAAAGCTCCAGAGACTTCTGAAGTATTGGGAAGAATAAGTGATTCAGATGACTTCTATATATCCGGTTGGTGGCCAAAACATGGTGAAGCAAATGGACCAAAGGGACATATATTTGCACTGAAAGACCTATCCGATGAGAAGAATATTACACTTTTCACAGGAGAGATAACTGATAAGGGTCGTTTACAACATTTGTTTAGATTATTATCTAATTCAATTTATACTTCATTGGTTCAAGAACCGGAAATAATAGATGATAGTTTATAGTTAAGAGTCTACAGTTAAAGTCAAAAGATATAATTAAAAAAAAAGGAGTTTAAAAGATTTAAATCTTTTAAACTCCTTTGATTATATGATATATTAAGTTAGTAAAATTATTAAAATGTATTGTATAGGGGAGAATTGGATATGAAGAGGATATTAACTATTTTATTTGTAGTTGGTTTTATGATAAATATTGGTGGAAGCACAGTATTGGCGGATAATAGCGTTATAGAATTTGATGAAAAATATGAAATTGAGTTGGATAAAGAGTGGAAGGTGAAATTCACAAGAAAAGTTAATTTAGAGGAGATTCGAGAAGTTTCTATTAATAAGAGTGGTTCTAAAATACCTATAGATATTAAAAAATTAGGAACTGAGGAATTAGTGGTTAGTGCAAAGGATAAATATGAAACGGATTCAAGATATTATTTGAAGATTTTATTAAATAATGGAAATAATTATGGAATGTATTTTAATACTATAAAATCTGAGAGTAAAGAGGATTTAAAAATTGAATTAGAAGTTTTAAGATTGGTTAATATTGAAAGAGAAAA
>JARIDA010000029.1 GCA_029257065.1 Tissierellaceae bacterium
ATAATTCTTCATATTGTTTAATAAGTGCATTTTTAGGTTTAGTTAATATGTCAACTAAAGCATTTTCATCCAATCTCTCTAATGTTACCATAACTGGTAATCTTCCTACAAATTCTGGAATTAATCCGAATTTCAAAAGATCTTCTGGTTGTAAATTCTTTAATAAATCTATTTTCAAATTTTCTTTTTCGGTTTTTATATCTGCACCGAATCCCATAGATTTTTGACCTATTCTATTTTGGATTATATCTTCAATTCCATCAAATGCTCCACCCACTATAAATAATATATTGGTTGTGTCTATTTGTAAGAATTCTTGATTCGGATGTTTTCGACCTCCTTGAGGTGGTACATTGGCAACAGTTCCTTCTATTAATTTTAATAAAGCCTGCTGTACACCTTCCCCACTAACATCTCTAGTAATTGATGGATTTTCAGTTTTTCTAGCTACCTTATCTATCTCATCAATATATATAATCCCTTTTTCTGCTCTTTCTATATCATAATCTGCAGCCTGGATTAATTTTAAAATTATATTCTCAACATCTTCACCAACATAGCCTGCTTCTGTAAGTGATGTTGCATCTGCTATTGCAAATGGAACATCTAATATTCTAGCTAGTGTTTGTGCTAAAAGTGTTTTACCAGAACCTGTTGGTCCTAACATTACTATATTACTCTTTTCTAATTCAATATCATCACTATCAGTTTTTATATTATTTACTCTTTTATAGTGATTGTAAACAGCTACTGATAATGCCCTTTTAGCTCTTTTTTGTTGAATTACATAGTCTTCCAGAGTTTCTTTTATCTCACTTGGTTTTGGTAAATCCTTTAATTCATAATCTATTTCATCTATGAACTCTTCATCTATTATTTCTTTGCATAGGTCCACACATTCATTACATATATAGACATTTGGACCTGCGATTAATCTTCTAACTTGATCTTGTGGCTTACCACAAAAAGAACAGCGTAATTGCTTTTCTTCGTATTTACTCACTTAAACACCTCTCTTAAGTTATCTTTTTGATTTTATTACCTCATCAATAATTCCGTACTCTTTTGCTTCTTCTGCAGTCATATAATAATCTCTGTCCGTATCCTTAGCAATTTTTTCTAATGGTTGCCCTGTTCTTTCAGATAATATTTTATTTATTCTTTCTCTGGTTTGAAGTATTTTGTCTGCTTGAATTTTTATATCTTCTGCTTGACCTCTTGCACCACCAAGTGGTTGATGAATCATAATATCCGCATTTGGAAGAGCAAATCTCTTACCTTTTTCTCCAGCAGCTAATAGGAATGCTCCCATACTTGCAGCTGAGCCCATACATATAGTTGATACTTCTGGTTTAATATATTGTATAGTGTCATAAATTGCAAAACCTGCACTTACTGAACCACCAGGACTATTTATATAAATTTGAATGTCTTTATCTGCATCTTCACCTTCTAAAAACAGTAGTTGTGAAACTATTAAATTTGCAGTTACATCATTTACTTCTGATCCTAAAAATATTATTCTCTCTTTTAATAATCTAGAATATATATCATAAGATCTTTCACCTCTACTAGTTTGTTCTACGACCATAGGCACTAAAGCCATATTAACCCTCCTAGTTTTATTTATTTTATTTTAACAGTTTCTTTTAACATTTCAATTGCTTTTTTGTTTATTAATGCTTTGTCCAAGAAACTTAAATCATTATCTTTCATTTCTTCTATGAAACCATCCACATCTTCTTGTTGGTATATTTCTGCCATTTCTTTTAATTCGTCCATTCTGTCTTCTTCTGTTACTTCTATTCCTTCAGCTTCAGCTATTGCAGCTAGAACTAAGTCTCCCTTTACTCTTTCAGCAGCAACAGGTCTTAATTGATCTTCTAAATCCGATTGACTTGTTCCTGTTAATTGGAAATATTGTTCTATTCCTAGCCCTTGCATACTCATTCTTTGACCAAATTCATTTACCTCATTTGATACTTGAGTTTGAATCATTGATTCTGGAATATCAACTTCTGCTGATTCAACTACTGCTTCAATTATTACTCTTTCTTGCTCTGCTTCCTGTTTTTGTTGCATTTCTTCTTCTAAATTTGATCTTAAATCTGCTTTATACTCATCTAATGTTTCAAATTCACTCACATCTTTTGCAAACTCATCATCTAATTCTGGTAATTCTTTTTCTTTTATATCGTGAATCGTAACTTTAAAAGTTGCTTCTTCTCCTGCTAAGGATTCTTGATTATAGTCTTCTGGGAAAGTAACTTGTATTTCAAACTCTTCTCCTATATTTTTACCCACTAATTGCTCTTCAAAACCTGGAATAAACTTATTTGAACCAATTTCTAATTGTTGGTCTTCAGCTGTACCACCTTCAAAAGCTTCTTCACCTATGAATCCAGAATAATCAACTGTCAGTAAGTCTCCATCTTTTACTTCTCTATCTCCAGCATCTACTAGTCTACCGTTCATATCTTGTACTGATTTAAGTTTTTCTTCCACATCTTCATCGCTTACCGTGTATTCTATTTTCTCAACTTCTAATGACTTGTAGTCACCTAATTCAACCTCTGGCTCTACATCTAATGTTGCCTTAACGGAAATATTTTTCCCTTTTTCCAATTCTTCTATATCTATTTCTGGTTGTGATACTGGTTTAAGTTCTAATTCCTTGATTGCAGCCTCATAAGCTTCTGGTAATGCTTCATTTACAGCATCTTCATGAAATATTTCCGAACCATAATTCATTTCAATTATTTGTCTTGGTGCTTTTCCTTTTCTAAATCCTGGTACACTAAAATATTGTCTATTTGCTAAGTACACCTTATTTATAGCTTTATTAAAATCCTTTGATTCTATTTCAAATGTAAATTCTACCTTATTATTCTCTTTTTTAACTAATTCTGCGTTCATTTTAACTTCCCCCTAATATATTTTCTGGATATCTATTTTTATAATTATTCGTATCTTTATAATTATAACATATACAGATTAAGCTATCAAATAGATTAATCTATGATTATCAGTCATTTTATTTCTCCATTATTATAGCACTCAAAGTAGCTGTGTCAATAAGAATTAATATATATGTTTAACTATTCCTCCACCTACAACTACATCACCATCATACATAACAACTGATTGTCCTCTTGTAATAGCTCTTTGTGGCTCTTTAAACTCAACTATCATGCCATCTCTATATGGTTTTACAATTGCTTCTGATTCTTTTGCTGCATATCTTATCTTAACCTTAACTGTCATTTCTTCCGGAAGTTCATCTATTGATATTAAATTGATCTCATCTGCATAGAGTTTGCTCTTGAATAATCCCTTTTCATCTCCCAATACAACCCTATTGATTTCAGGCAATATGTCCTGTACATAGACTTTTCTTCCTAAGGCTATTCCAAGTCCTTTTCTTTGACCTATTGTATAGTTTATAATTCCTTCATGTTCTCCCAGAATATTTCCTTCCGTATCTACAAATTCTCCCTTAATAATTTCTTTACCCAACTCTTCTTTTATAAATCTCCCATGGTTTTCATGGGGAATGAAACAGATCTCTTCACTATCTTTTTTATCTGCTATCTTAAGTCCAATTTTTTCTGCAATCTCTCTAACTTGATCTTTCGTATAATCCTTTAAAGGCATCTTTATATGTTTAAGTTTCTCTTGTTCTATATTATATAGAAAATAACTTTGATCCTTTTCAAGGTCATCTCCCTTTTTTAATAGATATCTATCCGTCTCTAAATCCTTTTCTATATTGGCATAATGACCTGTAACTATATATTCTGCACCTAAATCCATTGCTGCTTGGAATAAATCTCCGAATTTTATCTGCCTATTACATGCTACACATGGATTTGGAGTTCTACCTGCCATATATTCAGAACTAAAATAATCAATTACCTTTTCTTGAAAGCTCTCTCTTAAGTCTAATACATGATGTTCTATTCCTAATTTTTCTGCAACTTCTATTGCATCTCTTATTATTAAATCAGAACTTTCTTTTCCCTTACATACATAATCAGGTATGACTTTCATAGTAATTCCAATAACCTCATATCCTTTTTCTTTTAATATATAGGCTGCAACAGAACTATCTACCCCTCCACTCATACCAACTGCTACTTTAATTTTATCCATAATAAAAACCTTTCTTTAAAATATTATATATTAATAAGCTAATACTATACCCCCATCATCTGCATAAGCGGAGCATAATCCGCCAGTTCCTATTACTAATATTTCCTTAAAATCATATTTATCCTCTATTGCTTCTTTTAATCGTTCTGCTTTCTCCAATGCATCTACATGGGTAATTACCATTCTTTTATTTTTAGTAATAATCCCTTTTTCTGATATAGCTTCAATCAATCTTTTAAAGGCCCTATTCTTTCCTCTCACTCTTTCGAATAATTCAATATTACCACTTCCATCATCAGACATAATTGGTTTAAATCTTAAAACATTGGCAATAAGCCCTTTTGTTTTAGATATCCTACCATTTTTTATTAAATTATTCAAACTTTCTAAAATAAAAAATGTTTGTATTTCTTTAATATATCCGTCTATATTATCTATTATTTCTTCTCTAGATTTCCCCTTATCAATTTCCTCTTTTATTTTTAATGCAACTAGTGTTTCACCTGCACTTGCTGACTCAGAATCAAACACATGAATAAATCTATCTTGATCTTTCTCTAATGCCATATCTCTAGCTGTCATTGCTGCATTATAAGCCCCACTTAATTTACTGGATATAGTTACCACAAAAACATTTTCATGATCTCCAAAGGCCTGTAAAAATGATCCAGGTGATGGACAAGCAGTCTGAACTGCCTCTTCACTTCTATTCATATTTTTTATCATATCTTCTAAATCTATATTTTCATCATCTATATATTGTTTATCTTCTATCTCAATAGTAAAAGGGACTAGGTCTATATCTAATTCCTTTTTCATTTCTTCTGTCAAATCGCAACTACTACCTGCAATTAATTTATACATAATATCGACTCTCCCATTTTATTAATTATTTACCCCTATCTCTTTCTCTATAAACAAAGCTAAATCTTTGGCTATATTCTCTATTCCATTATCATCTTTAGCTTCTATCATAACTCTTACAAGAGGCTCTGTTCCTGAAGGTCGTATTACAACTCTGCCCTCTCCACTAAATATCTCTTCTACTCTTTCTATTTCCCTTTTTATATCTATATTTTCATTATATTTATATTTTAATTCCTCTTTTACTCTTGCATTTATTAGCACTTGTGGATAATCCGTCATAAGATTATTTAACTCAGACATTTTTTTATCCGCTTTTTTCATAACTTTTAAAAGTTTTAATCCTGTTGCAAGACCATCTCCTGTAGTATTATAGTCTAAAAATATAATATGGCCTGATTGCTCTCCACCTAATACATAACCATTTTCTAACATTTCCTCTAGTATATATCTGTCTCCAACTTGAGTCTTTACTATTTTCATGCCATTTTCCTTTAAATAGCTATCTAGTCCCATATTTGTCATAACTGTACCAACTACAGTGTCTTTTTTAAGATTTCCCTCTTCTTTTAAATGTTTTGCGCAAATTGCCAATATATGATCCCCATTAATAATATTTCCCTTTTCATCTGTTGCTATTATTCTATCTCCATCACCGTCAAATGAAATTCCTATATCAGCCTTTTCTCCTTTAACAAGTTCTTGAACCATATTCATATTTGTTGAACCACAATTATCATTTATATTCATTCCATCTGGATTTGTATTTATTGCAATAACTTCTCCATTTAATCTTTCTATCATTTTAGGTCCAATTTCATATAGAGCTCCATTTCCACAATCCATTGCAATTTTAATTCCACTTAAATCTAAGTCTACAATTTCTTCTAAATATTCCATATATTCTTCAGGTCCTGTTTTTGAGCAAGAAATACTTCCTATAGCATCTCCTACAGGTCTATTTTTTATATCTATATTATTCAGTATTATCTCTTCTATATCTGATTCTATCTTATCTGTTAATTTTAATCCTTTTTCATTGAATATCTTGATTCCATTGTATTCCCCAGGGTTGTGAGAAGCTGAAATTACAATTCCTGCTAAAGCTTTATATTTCCTAGTTAAATAAGCAATTGCTGGAGTAGGTATCACTCCTAATTTAATAACATCTATTCCCATGGATACTATTCCCGCTTCTAATGCAGACTCTAACATATCTCCTGAATATCGTGTATCTTTTCCTATTAAAATTGCACCTTTTCTCTCTTTACCTAGTACAAAAGACATTGCCCTACCTACACTCATGGCTAGTTCAGGTGTCAAATCCTTATTTGCAATACCTCTAATACCATCAGTTCCAAATAGTTTTCCCATTTTTTCTCTCCTAACTAATTTCAAAATTCTCTAATATAATTTTTAAAAGTTTATCCTTTTCATTTAGTTTTGGATTTTCCAACACCAAATCCAATGCAAAGGATAATATCTCTCCTATTTTTCTACCCTCTTTATACCCTAATTCTATCACATGGCTACCATTGATTGCTAATTCTTTTTCTTCATATACCTCTTTCCTGGATAGAATCTCTTTTAGCTCTTTTTTCACATTTAACAAATCATCTATATTTCTCTTTTCTTCTCTCGTTCCCAATCTATCTGCTATTTGCAAATCTAATAAATCGAAAACATCCCTTTCACCCATTCTGCTTATAAGTCTTTTTCTACCCCTATCTTTCATACCTTTATATATTATCATATGATTTTCCACTAAACTAGCCACTCTCTTTATAACTGCTTTAGGTGAATTATATCTTCTTAAGATTTTTATAGATAAATCCTTACTTATTTCCTCATGTCCATAAAAATGACCTACTCCCTCTTCATCAACGGAATAAGTTTCAACCTTACCTAAATCATGAAAAAGTGCTGCTAGTCTTAATTCTAATTTTTTTGGAACATTTTCAACTACTTCTAAAGTGTGATAGTAAATATCCTTATCATGATTAGGATTGTTTTGCTCAAACCCAATTGTCTTATCCAACTCTGGTAGAATTATTTTCAATAATCCAGTTTTTCTTAATAGTTCTATTCCATATTTAGGATTATCTGATATTAATATTTTAAAAAACTCATCTCTAATTCTCTCTTTACTAACTTTCTCCAGTTTACTTGAAAGTTTTTTACAAGCTTCAAATGTTTCAAATTCTATTTCAAAATTTAGCTGTGCTGCAAATCTAACACCTCTTAAAATTCTTAAATAATCCTCTTCAAATCTTTTAAATGGATTTCCTACAGTTCTTATCAGTCCACTCTCTAAATCCTCTATACCCCCAAATAAATCTTTTAATTTATCTTTAGGATTATATGCCATAGCATTTATAGTAAAGTCTCGCCTTTTTAAATCTTCTTCTAAACTATCAGAGAAATAAACTTTATCAGGCCTTCTACCATCTACATATTTCCCATCCAATCTATATGTGGTTATCTCTATTTCCCTTTTTTTATATATTACTAATATTGTTCCAAATTTTTTTCCTATATCCACCATTTTTACATCAGAGAATATTTCTTCTATTTCATCTGGTAAAGCATTTGTTGTAATATCATAGTCAGATGGAGGAATCCCCAATAAATGGTCTCTTACAACTCCTCCTACTAGATATGCATCATATCCATTCTTTTCTATTCTCTTTAAAACCTCTTCTATTTCTTTTGGTAAATCCAATCTCTCACATCCTTTTAAAATAAAAAAACCAGTCACTTGACTGGATTTTTTATTTTATTTATTTAATGAGTCTGCTAATAATACTGCTAATGCTATAGAATTAAATTTTGCTTTATGATCATCCGCTCTTGATGTTAATACCATTGGAGCACTTGTACCAATAATTATACCTGCTGAATCAGCACCTGCTAAAAAGGTTAATGATTTATATAAAATATTTCCAGCTTCTATATCAGGAACCAATAAAATATCTGCTTGTCCAGCTACTTCGCCAGGTATATCTTTTAATTTAGCTGACTCTAATGATATTGCATTATCTAGAGCCAAAGGTCCTGACACTGTACATCCTGGTATATTTCCAGCTTCACAAGATTTTTGTAAATCTCTCGCATCAAGTGTAGCTTGCATTTTATCATTTATATCTTCAACTGCAGCTAATGCTGCCACTTTAGGATTTTCTATATTAAGTGCTTTTGTTAATAATACAGCATTTTTTATTATACCCTCTTTTTGTTCTAATGTTGGTGCTATATTCATAGCAGGGTCTGTTACAAAAAGCATTTTAGGATAAGTTTTTAAATCAAATGCTGCCACTTGAGATATTATTCCATCTCCTCTTATTCCAATTTCTCTATCCAAGGCCTGTGATAAAATAGTTGACGTTCCAACTAAACCCTTCATCAATATATCTGCCTGACCACTGCTAACCAATTTAGTTGCCTCTCTGGATATTTCTTTATCTCCTTCAACATCTAGGATTCTAATATCCTCTAAGTCAAATTCTATTTCTCTAGCTAATAACTCTATTTTATTTTTATCACCAACTAGTATTGGCTTTATTATGCCCTCATCTTTTGCCTGCTTAACTGCCTTTAAAACTCCCTTATCATGAGCTGCTGCTACTGAAACTATTTTTCTCTCTTTATTTTTTGCCATATCTAAAATGTCTTGAAAATTCTTAACCATTAGGCACCTCCATAACTACTTTTCATCTAACTGAACATTTATCCATTTCGGGATTATATCCTTAAGGGTAATATCATTTAACCCTACAAGCTGTATATCCACATTATTATTACCCTTATTTAAGCCTTTCAAATCTATATAAGGACTTATATTATCCTTTGTAACTAAATCTAATTTATCCTTATCTCCTCTAATAATTACTTTTATAGGAATTTCTTCATCATACAAGGCTTCTAAACTGCTATCTAAATTCCGAACTTCTAATTCACTAGAATTATAATCCAATGTTTTTTCAATTGTTTCTACAACTATTAAAGAAACAGTTATCTCTTCTTGTGAATCTATTATCTCTATCCCTTTAGGTAAATCTAGTTTTACTTTTACTTCATCTTTTTCTAATAGCTCTTCCATACTTATAGTCTTCGTGGATACGCTTTGTAAATCTAGTACAGAACTATCTCCTTTTAATTTTACCTTGCTTGGATTTACTACTATCTGTTTTACTTCATATTCTTCTGGCAATTCTTTGTCAGTAACTAAATTGACTTCAACTTCTTTAGATCTTAATATGGGAATGTTAACATCTATTGATGATGGTTCTTTCTCTACACCGACCACATCATTTCCATCTTCATTTAAAAGTCTTATTTGACTAATCACCTTGCTACCTTTTGTCCTTCCATTCAAATCCACATAGGCTACTACATCGGATACTTATTAATCCAGGATCTTGGTCCTTTTAATACTATAGTTTCAGTTTTAGTTGATATATCTCCCAATACATAACTGTCTGCCAATTCACCAACTGTTCTTATTGTAACTTTTCTTTCCTTTGTTATTAACTTATCAAAAGTTACCATAACTTCCTTAGGCTCATAGTCAATTATTTTTATATTACTCATATGGTCTAAACTAACTTTTACAGGAACTTTTTTCTCCCCTTCTGTATAACCGGATAAATCTACTATAGCTTTTATAGATTTAGATGAAAAGTTAACCATATCACTTTTTTTTCCTAATACCTCTACAGATATTTTAGCCTCTTTAGGATCCATAATCTCTAAGCCCTCTCTAGCCAAGGACTCCATATTACTAAACTCTAATTCAATATTTGAATACCTTCTAGTTTCCTCTGGGTTAACTTCGTTTATAACATATCCCCATAGAAATATAGCCAGTAATAAAGCAAAGATTTTTAATGTCCAATCTTTATTCCTCTTCTCTTTGCTCTTCATCTCTTCGCCTCCATCTATTTATAAATCTCTCATCTTCATCTTTTGGTTTATACATATCTAATAATATTTGTTCTAGTGTTTGTATATCTATATGTTTTGATATCTCTCCATTCTCCGCTATGGATATTGCTCCTGTTTCTTCAGAAACTACTATTGATAGAGTATCTGATTTTTCAGATATACCTATAGCTGCTCTATGTCTTGTGCCCAGTTCACTGCTCAGATTAATATTTTCAGTTAATGGAAGAAAACATGCTGCAGCCTTTATTATATCTCCTTTAATTATAACAGCCCCATCATGTAATGGAGTATTTGGTATGAAAATATTTATAAGTAGATCACTAGATACATATCCATTTATCTCAGTACCTGTTTCTACTATATCATTAAGTCCTATCTGTCTTTCAAGTACCATCAACGCACCTATTTTTTGTCTAGATAATGAAGCTGTTGCATTTATAATTTCCTCTACTTTTCTCCAATGATTTTCCCCTCTAAATTCTAATAGAGATTTAGTCAAAAGTCTTGATCTTCCTATATACTCTAAACCCTTTCTAAGTTCTGGCTGAAATACTATTAATATGGCTATTACTCCAACCGTCATTGCATTTTCTAATATCCAATTTATTGTATATAATTTTAAAACTCCACTTAATTTAGCAAAAATAAATAATGCAAAAATTCCCTTTAATAGCTGCTCTGCTCTGGTTTCTTTTATTAATGAAAACAACTTATAAAACATAAGTGCAACAATAAATATATCTATTATATCTTTTATTCTTATATTCATAAATAAATCACCTATAAAACTCATTTAATCAACTCCTTACTCCCTATATTTTATTATTAATTATTCTTCCTACTATATCTTATTATAAAAATTATAATTCCTAAAGCTAAACTTATATCTCCAATACTTATTACTTTTGGTACTATATATGGTTTTGGTATAGATATTATATCTGCAAAGAAAAACATAGGGAAGCTTCTATCTACTAAACTATGAGTTAATAGTTCCCCAGACTTTAATAATGCCTTTTGTCTTTCTAAGCCTGGCATATTTAATGCTCCTATATAAACTGGCATTTTACCATTATTAAAAATCATTGCTATCCCATTCATTATATTTCCCATTGCCATTAATTTAAAGCCCTTATATTCAATATTATATAATAACACAATGGTTACTAATAGATATGTAATTAAATGTATTCTCCCATACCAGTTTTCTAATTCACCATTAATTAATACTATAAAAAAAAATGATAGAATCTGTATAATAAACCCTATCAAAATCAATTTCCAACCTTTAATATGTATTTTTTCTAATTCTTTTACTGATCCTCCATTTATTTTAACAAACAATAAGGATATTATCAAAACTTCTATAAACATTCTTTACAACTCCAATTAAATTATAGACACCTTAGGGTATCCTAAGGTGTCTATAAATATATTTATTAATATTCTACAAATAATTCTCTTTTACATCCACATAAAGGACAAACTTCTTCATCTGTAGTTAAAGTTACATATCCACAAACTGGACATAAATCTACAACTTCTGCCTCTAAATCATTTCCAGCGTCTACTGCTTCTTTAGCCTGTGTAAATAATTCAGCATGTACTTTTTCTGCTTCTATAGCAAATCTCATTGCTCTAACTGCATCGTCTTCACCTTGCATTTTTGCTACTTCTATATATGCAGGATACATTTGCTCATATTCAAACACTTCTCCATTAATTGCTCCTTGAAGATTTTCTGAAGTTGTTGTTTTTCCGAATCCTGCCGCAGATGTTACATCAAAGTCTCCACCTTCATCTTTTAATGCATTAAAATGTAATGTAGCATGTACTTCTTCACCATCTGATGTACATAAGAATAATCTTCCCACATTAGGAAAACCATCTTTTGTTGCTTGCTCTCCCCATATTCTGTATCTCATATGAGCCATGCTTTCTCCACCAAATGCTGACCTTAAATTACTAGCTGTCATATCATTCATTATTATTCCCCCTATTAAAATTTCTATCTAACATGCGTAAATATATTCTATAACAAAACTACTTTTTTGTCCATAGGATTATTCCTTTTTATCTATTTGAAAACTACCTGAACTATGCCTAAACTCTCTAGCATAAGCCTTATTGTAATCATTGCATTTTCATCTGCATCATTCAATAATCCTTTATCAATAAGTTCTTTTTCTGTTTTCTGTTTTTCATCTTTTAACAATTTGTATAGGTCATCAAATTTCAATTTATTAAATGCTGAGTCTTTTTCATTATAGAAGTAAACATCTTCTTCTGAAATTACATTTTCCATTACCTCTGATTTAGGCAATATTACTTCTGCCTTATCCGTACCTATTAAATCTATCTCAACTTGATTTAAATCTATACCTGCCTTAATATATCCACTATATTTAACAAGATATCCTTTACTACTAAAAGGTATATTTATTCCACTAAACTGTAAGTTATCCTTGTATTCAGCAATATTAGTATAATTATACTTTATAGTTGATAATTCAGATATATTGTTTATCTGCTCCTTAATATTAGAAGATAAACTCTCCACTCTTCTTTCCATACTTATCTTTTTCGTAAGAAAAAAACCAGCTACCAATAAACTTATAATTAGTATTATAATCAATATTTTTTTTATTCTTTTCATATTTTACCTCCCCTAATTTATACTCTCCTTACTAATATAAAACACCATTCCTCCTGCTAATATTCCTGATATTACATCTGTTGGCCAGTGTACTCCTAAATAGACCCTACTGAAAGCTATAAGTCCTATTAACAAAAAATTAACCGTCCAAGCTCCTATTTTATATTTCTTATTTTCTATTTTGAATCTGTCTAATAATATATATGTGCACATGGTATAAAAGCTGGTAGACACCATGGAGTGACCACTGGGAAAACTATATCCAGACTGTTGAATTATCATATAGATTTCTGGCCTAGTTCTAGTAAATGTAAGTTTTAAGATTAGATTTATTATAAAACTTATAGGAATTGATGAAATTAATAACCAAGCATATCTTCTTTCCATTGTATAGATAAAATAAAATAGTCCTATTAATCCTATTGAAATAAAAAAATACTTAGAACCTAATGAAGTAATTATTTTCATTACATTTGTTCCAAATACTGTTGTATTAGAATGAATTTTCTCCATTATTATTTCATCAAATAGAAATCCTTCTTCACTGTTAGTAACATTAAATCCTATAAATAATACTATTGATAAAGATATAACTAATAATAGTAGTATATAATTATTCTCTCTCATACTTCACCTCTTTCAAAACATTATATCAAATCACACAAATTTTAAAAGAATTATTTCGTATTCCATCATTTTAAACTATGGTATAGCCTTAGTATTTGCTCTCTAACTTCTTATCATATTATATGAGCTAGTGAATCTCCACCATTACACCTTCTAACGCATAATTTCTATCTGTTTTGGTCTTTAAGTATCCATCTACTCCAACACCCTTATAATTGTAATTAATCCCTATCTGGTTATAATCTAGACTGTAAAATCTATATACAATTCTATTATAGCTTCCACATTCAAAATCAAAACAAAAATAAAAAAACTCCAAATTAAATAATTTGGAGTTTCATATATATTATCTTTTACTGAATTGTGGTGATTTTCTTGCTTTAACAAATCCGTATTTCTTTCTTTCTTTCATTCTTGAATCTCTCGTTAAGAATCCTGCTTTTTTAAGTATAGGTCTTAATTCTGGATCTGCTTTTATAAGAGCTCTTGATATTCCATGTCTTATAGCTCCAGATTGTCCAGTGGTTCCACCACCATGAACATTTACAGCGATATTAAATTTATCTGCTGTTTCAGAGATTACAAGTGGTTCTCTTAATGCTTGTTTAAGAGAGTCTGAATCGAAATATTCTTCTACGTCTCTATTATTAACAGTTATTTTACCATTTCCTGGTAACAATCTAACTCTTGCTACAGATGTTTTTCTTCTTCCTGTACCCCAATATTGTGTATTAGCCACTTATTAGTCCTCCTTTACAATTATATTTCGTATACTTCTGGTTGTTGAGCCTCTTGATTATGCTCTGGTCCTTCGTAAACTTTTAACTTAGTAATCATTTTCTTACCTAAGCTTGATTTTGGTAACATTCCCTTTACAGTTAATTCTATTATTCTCTCTGGTCTTTCTTCTAATAGTTTTTTATAAGGAATTTCTTTAAGTCCACCAGGATATCCTGAGTGATATATATGATGTCTTTGTGCTAATTTATTTCCTGTGAATTTTATTTTTTCTGCATTTATTATAATTACATGATCTCCCGTATCTAAATGAGGAGTATATGTTGGTTTATGTTTTCCACTTAATATAGTAGCTACTTCTGATGCTAATCTACCTAATACTTTATCTGTTGCGTCTATTACATACCATTTTCTATCTATTTCAGCTGTTTTAGCCATGAAAGTTTTCATTAATCTTTCCCTCCTTATTACAATTTCATACTGCTTTTTTATATTCTTTTTAGTCGCATTTAAAAAATCCGGGTAGTTTTTTAAACACTCTTATATATATTATTACATATTTTCTCTTATGTCAATGAATTTCTAGCTATAAAATGCTTTTATAAGTATTAACTTTAAATACATCTATTTCTCTCACTTTTAAATCTCATATATTTTTAATAAATAGTTGGTTTATAGAAATAAATATAAAAATCTAGCTTATTTAAAAGAATCTACAATATCTTTAAAAGTTTCTCTTATATTCTCATTTAATATATCATAATCCTCTTTATTTATATTAGCCATATCCTTAGACATGGGAAATTCTCCTAATAATTTTGTATTATTATCATTTAAAAACTTCTCCAAATTTTCACTTTCAAATATTCTTATTTTTTCATTACATTTTGGACATTGAACATAACTCATATTTTGGACTATACCAATTACTGGAATATCCAGTCTCTTTGCCATATTTATAGATTTAGAAACTATCATAGAAATTAAATCCTGAGGCATGGACACCATTACTATTCCAGATATAGGTATTGACTGCATAACAGTTAAAGCTACATCTCCTGTTCCTGGTGGCATATCTATAATTAAATAGTCTAATTCTCCCCATATAACTTCATTCCAAAACTGCTCAACCATACCACCAATCATAGGTCCTCTCCATAAAACTGGCTGATTTTCATCTTCTACTAATAGATTTACACTTATTACTTCTATTCCTTCAGCTGTCTTTACTGGTATCATTCCCAATTCATTTGCACTTGCTTTTTTATCACTTATATTTAAAAGTCTTGGAATACTAGGTCCTGTTATATCAGCATCTAGCAATCCAACAGTATAACCTTGTTTTCTTAATGTTCTTGCAATCATTGCAGATATAGTAGACTTTCCAACTCCACCTTTACCACTCATTACGCCTATAACCTTCCCTATTTTATTATTAGGGTTATTTTTAATCTTGCAATCATTTTGAGAATCACAATTATCTTTAGTTGGACAGTTATCACAATTATTCATCTTCTCGTCTCCTTATAATTTTATTAATCATATACTATAAATCATAAAATACTTTTTCTAAAAACAATCCTTCTGCACCAGCAGTTATTCCTGCCTGGGTTCTATTTTTACTTTCTAGTATTTCTTTTATACTATCTTTACCTATTTTGCCTGCACCTATTTGAATCAATGTTCCTACCATAATTCTAACCATATTATGAAGAAAACTATTTCCCTCAATACTAATTAGGATAAAATCCTCTCTTCTCTCTATATGGACTAGATTTATCTTTCTAATTGGATTCACTTTTATATTTTTATCGGTTACTTTAAAAGCTGTAAAATCTTTTTCACCTATAAAATCTAAAGCTGCATATTTCATCTTCTCAATATCCAGTCTATGTGGAAAGAAAAAGCTGAAATTCCTGTAAATTGCATTGGGCAATTTTCTATTATAAATAATATATTTATATCTTCTTCTCTTTGCATCAAATCTAGCATGAAAGTCTCTATCTACTTCTTTTGATTCTACTATGGATATATCATCTGGCAATAAGAAATCCATTAATCTCTTATAATTATCTCCTGGGATATTATCTGCATTTGTATGAAAATTTATAACTTGGCCTAGAGCATGAACTTTTTTATCTGTTCTTCCTGCTGCAATTATTTCTATATCTTCTTTAGTTGCTCTATTAAGTGCTTTTTCCAATTCACTCTCTACAGTTCTCAATCCTTCTTGCTTTTGCCAACCTGAGAAATTGGTACCTTCATACTCCAAAACTAATTTTATATTTTTCATTAAATAAATCTAACCCCTATTATTATTGCAAAAAACACCATACTTCCAGATAAGGCAAACAGATCTATTCTTTTAAGCTTTAATTCGTTAAGCCTAGTACGATTATCTCCACCCCTATAACATCTTGCCTCCATTGCTATAGCAAGTTCATCTGCCCTTCTAAAAGCATTAATAAACAATGGTACTAGTAAAGGTACTAAACTCTTAGCTCTACTTATTATATTACCTGATTCAAAGTCTGCTCCTCTTGCCATTTGAGCCTTCATTATTTTATCAGTTTCCTCTATTAAAGTTGGGATAAATCTTAAAGCTATTGTCATCATCATTGCTAGTTCATGTGCAGGCATTCCTATTTTTTTAAAAGGATTCAATAGTTTTTCTATTCCATCAGTTAATAGTATTGGTGATGTTGTTAGTGTTAAAATTGAAGTTCCTATAACTAGGAATATTAATCTTAAAGCCATAAAAGTGGCCTGATATAGACCTTCTTTGGTTATTGAAAGAGGCCCTAATGCAACTAATATTTCTCCACCTGTAAAAAACATATTTATTACAAAAGTTAAAGCTATTATAAACATTAAAGGTCTTATTCCCTTTAATATAAATTTAAGTGGGACTTCAGAAGTCCTTATAACCAATAGTATAAAGCCTAATACGAATAAATATGGTATGAAATTATTTATAAAAAACAGTGTTATTATAAAAGCCAGTGAAACAATTATTTTAATTCTTGGATCCAATCTATGAATTAAAGTGTTTCCAGGAAAATATTGTCCTATTGTTATGTCTTTAATCATGACTCTCTCTCCTTAAAAATTTAATCATCTCTTGTTTAGCCTCTTCCACTGTAAGTATATCCTCATTAACATCATTTCCATACTCTTTAAAAATTTGCATAAATTTAGTTATTTGTGGAACTCCCAGTCCTACTTTTTCTAGTTCTTTAGACCTTTTAAATACTTCTCTTGTCTCACCCTCTAAAGCAACTCGTCCTTTATCAAGTACTATTACTCGATTCACCAATTTGGCTATATCTTCCATACTATGAGAGACTAATATAATAGTCATATCTCCTTGCTCATATAGTTTTTGGATCTGATTTAAAATCTCATCTCTTCCATGTGGATCTAAACCAGCTGTAGGTTCATCTAATATTAATATTTTAGGCTTCATAGCAAGCACCCCTGCTATGGCAACACGTCTTTGCTGTCCTCCACTAAGTTCAAAGGGAGTTCTGTCCTTCATTGTTTCAAAATCAAGTCCAACTAAATCCATTGCTTCCTTAACTCTATTATGGACTTCTTCCTCATCTAGTTTTAGATTTTTAGGTCCAAATGCTATGTCCATATAAATTGTTTCTTCAAATAGTTGATGTTCTGCATATTGAAAGACTAAACCTACTTCTTGTCTTAAATATTTTAAATTTAAACCTTCTTTTGTTATTTCTTTATCATTTATAAATATTTTTCCAGAAGTTGGTTTAACTAGTCCATTTAAATGTTGAACAAAAGTTGATTTACCTGAACCTGTATGACCTATTAGCCCAATAAATTCATTTTCTTTTATCTCTAAATTTATATTATCAATTGCCTTTTTTTCAAAAGGTGTTCCTTGGTTATATATATATGTTAAGTTTTCTATTTTCATCATAGGGCATCCACCAATTCATCTATTGAAAGTACATCTTCTCTTATTTCAAATCCTTCTTTTCTAAGCTCATATACTAATTCTGTTACTTGAGGTACATCTAGCCCAATATCTTTCATTTTCTTTACTTCTCTAAATATTTCTCTTGGAGTGCCATCCAGAATTATTTTTCCTTTTTCCATAACAACTACTCTATCAGCTTGTACTGCTTCATCCATAAAGTGAGTTATTAACACTATGGTTTTATTTTCTTCTTTATTTAATTTTTCTATGGTTTTCATAACTTCTTCTCTACCTGTTGGATCCAACATAGCTGTTGGTTCATCAAATATTATACAATCTGGCTCCATGGCAAGTATACCGGCAATGGCAATTCTTTGTTTTTGCCCTCCTGATAATAAATGGGGACCATGCATCTTATATTCTGACATTTCAACTATTTCCAATGCATTATCCACTCTTTTTCTTATCTCTTTTGGATCTACGCCTAGATTTTCTGGACCAAAAGCAACATCCTCTTCCACAATTGTGGCTACAATTTGATTATCTGGATTTTGAAACACCATACCAGCTGTTTCTCTTATATCCCAAATTTTATCTTCATCTCCAGTGTCCATGTCTTTTACTAATACCTTTCCAGATTTTGGTCTTAATAATCCATTTATTAATTTAGCAAGAGTTGATTTCCCAGATCCATTATGTCCTAATATAGCAACAAATTCTCCCTTTTTAATTTCTAGATTTACATTGTCTATTGCTCTTACATTACTGTCTTCATCCATACTTTTATATTCAAATATTAAATCTTTAATTTCTATCATATTTTCATTCATTGTAATCCCTCTATTTTCATATTTCCATAATTTAATATACCATATACAAACAGTTCCTACAATCTATAAAATTATTAAAAGAAAAGCCCTTAGCTTGACATATACCAAGCCAAAGGCCATTTATAAACTATTATCAATTTATAATTTAAAACTTATAAATTTTATAAACTCAAAATTATAAATTGATAAAAGGGACTAAGATATTCTTAATCCCCCTCAATATATTATATCAACTTATATAAATTTATATACTATACTAATTCTAGTATTGCCATTTCTGCTGCATCTCCACGGCGTG
>JARIDA010000090.1 GCA_029257065.1 Tissierellaceae bacterium
CCCCTGTTATAACTCCTAATGTTGGATTTGTATTTTTAACTATTTCTCCTTCACTATCCAAAAGAAATGGTTTGCTTGTTCTCTCCAGAACTTCTGGATATTTATCTATTATATATTTACTCATATTAAGAATATCTGTAACTCTCATCCTATTTTGATCTTCCATACCTCTTATAGGTAAACCTGTAGAATTATAAAAAGTTGCAGATTTCAGCCCTATTTCAGAAGCTTTTTTATTCATCATTTGAACAAAATTTTCTTCTGTTCCTGCCACATGTCTAGCCAGTCTATGGGTTCCATTATTTGCTGAAACTATTAATGCCATATCTAGAAGTTCATCCACAGTAAAACTTTCATAAAGATTTATCTTTAATGTTGAACCACCTACAACAATACTCTCCTCATCCATAATTACCCTATCTCTAAGAGATATTCTACCCTTTTCTATTTCATCCATGGTAACTAAATAGGTCATAAGTTTTGTTATACTGGCAATTTCCACTATTTCATCTGAATTGTATTCCTTTAGTATATGTCCCGTATCATAATCGGATATTAAATATGCTCTTACATCCTCTTCTATTCCTATATTTTCAGCATAGCTGGTATTCATCAACAATAGGATTCCAAAGCAAAAACTCACAATTTTCCTCTTCATTTAAAGCCCCCTTTTTTTATATTTTATCATTTAAAAAGAAAAAAGGTAACAAAAAGTTACCTTTTAATATTTATAATTCTATTTTTTCTCTTCCACCCATATATGGTCTTAATACTTCTGGAATTATTACTGATCCATCTTCCTGTTGATAGTTCTCTACTATTGCTGCAAATGTTCTTCCCACTGCTAATCCTGAACCATTTAGAGTATGTGCCATTTCAACCTTACCTGTCTCTTCATCTCTATATCTTATATTTGCTCTTCTGGCTTGAAAACACTCAAAATTACTACAGCTGGATATTTCTACATAATTGTCATAGCTTGGCATCCAAACTTCTATATCATAAGTTTTTGCTGAAGAGAATCCTAAATCTCCTGTACTTAAGAGAACCACTCTATAGGGAATTTCTAATTTTTTCAACACTTCTTCTGCATCTAATGTTAATTTTTCTAACTCATCATAAGAATTCTCTGGTTTAACAAATTTAACCAATTCCACCTTATCAAATTGATGGTTTCTAATCATACCTCTTGTATCTCTTCCCGCTGATCCTGCTTCTTTTCTAAAGGATGGAGAATAGGCAGTATACATTATTGGTAATTCATCCTCAGTCAAAATTTCATCTCTGTGTAAATTGGTTAAAGGTACTTCTGCTGTTGGTATTAAAAAATAATCCTTGTCTGGTAGATGAAACATATCATGTTCAAATTTAGGTAATTGACCTGTACCAATCATACTATCTCTATTTACCATAAATGGTGTTAACATTTCAGTGTATCCATGTTCGCTAGTGTGTAAATCCAACATAAAGCTAGTTATTGCTCTTTCTAATCTTGCTCCTTCACCTTTGAAAAGAGTGAATCTTGCACCTGTTATCTTGCTTGCTCTTTCAAAATCCAATATATCTAAATTGGTTCCAATATCCCAATGAGCTTGAGCTTCAAAGTCAAATTTAGTTGGTTCACCATATTTTCTGATTTCAACATTATCTGCATCAGATTTTCCTTCCACTACTTCCTCATTTGGAGTATTAGGAATTTCTAATAATATTGCTTTTATCTCTCCATCAATTTCCTTTAATTCTTCGTCATATTCTTTAATATTATCTGATAGATTCTTTAACTCTTTAAATATTTCCTCTGTATCTTCCCCTGCCTTTTTAAGTGCAGGTATCTCTTTGGATTTCCTATTTTGCTCTGCTTTCATACTTTCAACTTTGGATATTATTTCTCTTCTCTTCACATCCAATTGAATTACCTTATCAATGGGAAACTCTTCATTTCTCTTGGATAAAGCCTTTTTAACCTGTTCTGGATTTTCTCTTATTCTTCTAATATCTAACATTTTATCTCTCCTTTTTTAAATCAAAAAAACTCTCTATCCCTAATAGGGACGAGAGTTTACTCGCGTTGCCACCCTAGTTAACCTTTCGGTTCACTCGAATTAATATTTGCTCTGGGCCGGATTCAATAATCGAACTTATCAGTTTTCACCTAACACTGACTCTCTTTAGAAGCTCTAAATCATCTACTATTTCCCTTCATTGCAATATACTATTTAATTATAATTATTATAACATATGAATCTACCTTGTCAAGATTATTCCCATCTTAAATCATTTCCATAAAATTTAATTGTTCTAAATTTATCTAATACTCTAGAAAATACTCTATCCGTATATATTTCTGATATTTCCTTTGGAGTTAAATTAGTAGATATTATAGTCTTTCTATTTGAAATTATTCTAGCATTAACTATATTAAATATCTCCGCATTGGTAAATGAATTACTCACTTCAGTACCCAGATCATCTATTATTAACAAATCTGAATTTAAAAGGAGATTGTATTGATATTCATTTAATTTTTTATCTCCTCTTTGAAATCTATATCTTTCAATAATATCTAAGATTGTAAATGCGGTTTGATATATTACCACATTTCCCCTATCTATTACCTCTTTAGCAATACAGCTGGATAGAAAAGTTTTTCCTAAACCTGTAGTCCCATAGAAAAGTAGATTCTCCCCATTTTTAAGTTCAAAATTATTACAAAAATTTTGAGCAGTTCCAGCTATCTCTGACATATTTTCTCTAGCTGTTAAGGGTTCTCCTGGAAATGATTCATCAGAAAACACATTAATATCAAATGTATTAAAATTTTCTCTTTCCAACATTCCCTCTATATTAGACATTTCATAAGCTCTGGATACCAGATTTTGTTTTAAACAGAAACATTGCTCTCCTGATTCTAAATATCCTTTATCTTCACATTTGTCACAATCATAAACTATATCCATATAATCCAGTGAAATATTGGCCTCTGTGAGTAAATATGCCTTTTCCATTTTAAGTCTTTCCATTTCAGCTTGAGCTTTTTTTAAATTAGACTCATAGGACTGTGGATTACCTAAAATATTCTTGGTCATATTAAGTCCCGTTTCAAATATCTTCTCATCTATTTTTTCAATCGCAGGAACTTTTTCATAAGCTTCTCTCCTTCTAATCTGTTGTTCTCTTACATTATTATCTCTTTTTCTTTCATATTCTATTGAGAGTTCTCTTAAAATTTCATCATACATATTATGCCTCTCCTCTTAATTTCTTATTCTGTTCTTCTATTTTTCTATCGTATTCTTCACGTTTTTTTCTTGCTATTTCTTCCAGTTCATCTGCTGAATAATTGTCTGATCTTTGCTCAAAATTGTGAAATCTAGTCTTAACATTTCTCTGTCTTGGAGTACTTGAACCAGTGGAAGCTGCTTGTTGTTTTTTATTCTTTTTCTCCTTGTGTTTCTCTTCACTTATACTTATATCTGCCACTGTTTTTATGTCTTCAGCATACCAATTCTCAAGTATACCATTCACATAACCAATTGTTGGTTTAGATGCATTTATAGTACGTTTACAAGCTTCCAATACTATCTCCAGAGTAAATCCAAGCCCATCAAACCATTTATCCATAAGTGCTTTGTGTTCTTCTGGAATAGCTGAAGGGTTTAATCCTAATGCTTTAAATACACTACTATATTTATAATATCTATCGTCATATATCTTATAACTTTCCATAATCTGTTCCATGGTTTCTATTCCACCATCATACCAATTCTTTATTACTCCCTTTGAATAATTTAGAAATCCTCTACGTTTTCCTTTTCTTTCAACCGTATAGGTTATTGCCTCTTCTATCATATCCGGATTCATATTATAGTCTTGCATCCAAGATAATATTTCTCCTTTTTCTTCAGGTGTTATTTGTCTTCTTACAACATAATCTATATTATTAAACATGGTTCTAATATTGGGATTTTGATTTATTTCTATTATTTCATTTGGAGTTATTCTTTTTGATATGGTCTTCTCTTCTATTTTTTCATCATTCAATAGATTGAAATTATTTCTAATATAAAGCTGCTTTAGACTGAGAAACTCTATATCATAGTCATAATATTCCCCATCTAATTTTGGTATCTTTTTTATAATGCCCTTTTTCTCCCAAAAGTCCCAGGCATTTAGCACATCTTCTAAAGGTAATTCTAAGTGCTTTGCTATTATTCTATTATCTACTTCCATATTAATATCTTTGTCAGATGCATATTTAAATCCTAATAAATATACCTTTACATAGGTTCCATTTGCCATTGGCATATAATCATTTATAAATATATTTTCTATAGCTGTATCTCCCAGATCCATATCCGTCGTTTCTAATCTAAAACTCATATTATCTCAAC
The DNA here is from genome assembly GCA_029257065.1 of Tissierellaceae bacterium. Taxonomy (GTDB): domain Bacteria; phylum Bacillota; class Clostridia; order Tissierellales; family Tissierellaceae; genus JARIDA01. Next base: position 4,392 of record JARIDA010000090.1, read on the forward strand.
TCCTAAACTGATTTACTCCTTAGGCATATACTCTACTCCATAAATTTGAAGCAAGTCTTTTAAACCTAATTGTATCTCTTCTCTTGAAAAATTCAGTCTTTCTAATTCTTCATCCCCTAGACCATTTATTCTATCATAAAATTCTAAGCCTATCTTTAAATAAAGCAGATTTTTTTCATCTAATTCTTTAAATAGGACATTTTCCGCCTCATTTATATCTCTATTGTCTAAAAATCCATTTATCTCTTCTGCTACTTTTCCATATTCCCACTCTTCTACTTCTTCTATATTACTCATTTTTTCTGTTTGCATAAGTTTTATTGTGAAATCCACCATAAGCTTAATCTGTCTCATTAGCCAATCCTGTTCATATTTCATATTTCAACTCCTCATATTTCTCCAGATAAAATTATTACTTCGAGATTTCTCGAAGTAATATATTAGTGATCTATGAAATTTACCTTATTAACAAATTTTGTGAACTCACCTTTCCAAACCAACTCCACATTTCCCGTTGGTCCATTTCTGTGCTTAGCTATTATTAATTCACCTATATTTCTAAGCTCAGAATCTTCATGGTAATATTCATCTCTATATAGAAACATAACTACATCCGCATCCTGCTCTATTGCTCCAGATTCTCTTAAGTCAGATAAGATAGGTCTATGGTCTGATCTTAATTCTGGTGCACGGCTTAATTGGGATAAGGATATTACTGGACAATCTATCTCTTTGGCCAAAGCCTTAAGTCCTCTGGATATTGCTGATATTTCTTGCTGTCTGTTTTCCTGTCTTCCATCCAATTCCATAAGTTGTAAATAATCTATTACTATTAGGTCTAATCCCTTTTCTAGTGCCAATCTTCTAGCTTTTGCTCTCATCTCTAAAAGAGATATTCCTGCTGTATCATCTATAAATATTTCAGCCTTGGAAAGAGGACCCATACTATTTATGATCTCCAACCATTCCTGTTCATTTAATTGTCCTGAAATTATCTTACCTAAATCTACATGAGCCACTGATGCTATCATTCTTTGAACCAATTGCTCTTTGGACATTTCCAGTGAAAATATGGCTACTCTTGCTCCTGCATCCAATGCTGCATTAACTGCCATATTAATACCCAATGCAGTTTTACCCATGGAAGGCCTTGCAGCCAATAAGATTAAATCTGACTTTTGTAGTCCTGATAGTTTATAATCTATATCAGTAAATCCTGTTGTAAGACCTGTCAGATTTCCCTTATGAGCTGCTCTTTCCTCTATTTGTGCAAAACTCTCTAATAGGACTTCATTTAATGGTGCAAATCCCTCTTTATCTCTACCCTGAGTTATATCAAATATGGATTTTTCTGCAGATTCTATTATTGCATTAACATCTTCTGCTGATTCATAGGATTTTCCAATTACATTATCACAGGATTTAATAAGTCTTCTAAGTGTAGATTTCTCTTCAACTATATTACAATAGTATTTAACATTTGCTGTTGTAGCCACTATATTTGATAAATCTGCTAAATATAACATTCCACCTACACCATCTAATGTTCCTCTATTTTTTAATTCTTCTGATAGAGTTATTAAATCCACTGGCTCATTACGATTAAATAGAGTTAATATAGTTTCATATATTTCTCTATTTCCTGATTTATAAAAATCATCTGGTCTAATTACTTCTGCTGCTGTATTTATAGCTTCTCTGTCTAATATCAAAGCTCCTAATACAGACTGTTCCGCCTCTAAACTATGTGGTGGAACTCTGCCACCTAATTGTTCTTCTATTTGAAACACCTCAATCTAATTAACTTTTACATCAACCTTTAGTTTAGCAACTACTTGTGGGTAAACTCTAACATCTACTCTAGTTACTCCTATAGATTTTATATTATCATCTAATTCAATTTTTCTTCTATCCACATCTATTTTATGTTGTTTTTTAAGATTATCTGCAATATCTTGTGAAGTAACAGATCCGAAAAGTCTTCCACCTTCTCCTGCCTTGCCCTTTACAATTACTGTTAGACTTTCTAATTTTTCTTTTAACTCTGCTGCTTCCTGCTCCTCTTCAGCTTTTGATTTTGCTAATTCCCTTTGTTCTTTTTTCCACTTCTTCGTATTTGCTGGAGTTGCTTCTATAGCCTGTCCTCTTGGAATTAAAAAATTTCTAGCAAATCCTGGTTTTGCATCTACTAAATCTCCACTTTTACCTAAATCTTTAACGTCTTTTAATAAAATTACTTTCATTAATCTTCGCCCTCCTGTAAATATTCATCTATTTTTTCTACTAATATCTTTTCAGCTTCTTCCATATTCATCTCAACTTGTGCACCTGCACTAGTTAAATGACCTCCCCCACCTAATTTTTCTAAAATTATTTGAACTGAAACATTTCCTAAAGATCTACCACTTATATGAATTCTATCATCTGTTTGTGTTAGGACAAAGGATGCTTCTATGCCACTTACATTAAGTAGCTCATCTGCAGATTGTGCTGCAACCAATATAGAATTATCCATATCCCTTTCCAATTTACCTATTGCTATTATATCAGATACTACTTTTGCTGATTTAATAACTTCAGCTTTATATACAAATGTATTTATATCATCTCTAAAAAATCTACTAACAGTGGTTGAATCTGCACCTGCCCTTTTAAGTGTCGATGCTGCTTCAAATGTTCTTACTCCTGTTTGGAAACTGAAGTTCTTAGTATCCACTGTTATTCCGGCTAAAAGAGCTTCTGCTTCAAATTTTGTAAGATTTAAATTATCTCCCATATAAGTCAATACCTCTGTAACAAGTTCACATGTGGAGGAGGCATATGGCTCTAAATATACAAGAACTGGATTGTCTATAAATTCAGCCCCTCTTCTATGATGGTCTATTAAAACCACTTTTTCTATTTTATCTAAAAGTATTGGAGCTTCTGTAAAGCTAGGTTTGTGATTATCCACTACTACTAGCAAGGAATTCTCAGTAATCTCTTCCAAAGCTTCTTCTGTAGTAACTATATTTTTTTGTAATTCTGGTTGAACTTCTTTCATCACTTCATGTATGTTTTTTATAGAAGGATTTATGTCATTTAGAACTAAATATCCCATTTTATCTCTAGCCTTAATAGCACTAAGAATACCTATACCTGCACCATATGAATCCATATCTGGATTTTGATGGCCCATTACAAATACCTTATCTGATTGATCTATTAATTGTCTTAAAGCATATCCAATTACTCTGGATTTCACTTTATTTCTCTTTTCTATAGCTTTACTCTTACCTCCATAGAAATCTAATTTATTTCCATCTTGCACCACAACCTGATCTCCACCACGTCCTAATGCTACATCTATGGCAGCTTTAGCCTCTTGATATGAGTGAGTTAAGCTTCTACCCTCAGATGATATGCCCATACTAAGCGTTATTGGAATTGTATTTCCTATATTCATTTCCCTGAAATTATCCAGTATGTCAAATTTCTTATCCTCAAAGGATTTAAATACCTCATTATTATATATAACTAGATATTTATCATTTTCATACTTTCTTACAATTCCTCCTCTTTCAGTAAAATAACTATTTATATTCTTGTCTATCTCTGCCATAACTATTGGCTTTTGAACCTCTGGTGTAGAGTCTCTAACATCTGAATAGTTATCTACATAGACAAAGGAAACTATTGGTTTTTCATCTATATATCTGTCTTTAAGATTCTCAAATTTTGTATCGTCTACAAAATAAAGCATTACTATTTGATCATTTATATTTTTTGTTTTTTTAGTATCTACAAAGTTTGGATAAATTTTATAGTTTTTTTCTTTAAATTTTATATCTATATATTTATTATCTTCTTCAAACATATCTACATTTTTAATATTAGGAACTATATCTGCTATATGCTCACCTAGTTTTTCATCTTCACCAACTAAATTTAAAAATGGTGTATTATACCAGGTTATTCTACTGTCTTGACCTAATATTACTAGAGGAAAAGGCATATTGAATATGGCATGTCTAGTTGCAGAATCAAATTCATCAGCTAAACCCTCTATGTATTTTTCAAATTCTTTTTTCTTGTCTCTAGTGTTTTTTATGCTATCAAAAATTAAATATCCAAATAATATAGTGAATAGTATTGCCATTATTGGCTGATAGTACCAAAGTATTAATGTCAGAATACCTATTACTATAAGATAAATTTTAATATCTTTATCTTTTATTACTACCTTAGCTTCTTCCATTATACGTTCTTCATTACTCTCTTCCATTATGTCCTCCTATAAGGCTTTATTCCTTATTTTTCTAAAATCAAATATCGAATCTGAAAATCCTACAATTATTAGTATTAAACGCATAGGCATATATATAAAGTTTAAAAACAATAGAATAATTCTAAAGAATTTCCCTATTTTCAATCGTTTCAACAAATAACTAAATGCTGATAAACCCTGAATATAGAACATGGTCCCTATTAACAAACTTATATTTGTAACTAGTGCACTATGATAACTGAGTTCTAACCAATCTATAATAAATGTTGTTACTATAATCGTAGCTGTACCTATTAATATATTTTCTGGTAATTTTAACAGAGAAAAATCAGGTATTTTTATTTCTCTATATCCCATATTATTTACTATAAATGTTGATAGTTTATAATTAAGATAACTAGCTATTAATGATAATATTAGAAATGTACTTGGCATTACTACTAATATATATTCATAGGAATCTTTTAAAGTTTCTTTTATTTTAAGAAGTTCTGAATTAGTCAATTCTAATTCCTCAAGCCCCTCTATTTGCATATTCATAACACTATTAAAGCTACTTTCCAATTCCTCTACTAATGTAATATCTGTTATTCTACTTTCAATAAATAACATTAAAAATAGGGAAAGTAATATAACTACTGCACCGATAATTATGGTTTTGAATATACTCTCTTTTTCCTCTATAAAATATTGGACTGTAATAATAAAGGGCATAAAAATAATAAAAAATGAAATTGCCAATGATCCATTTTCTACTCCAGCCAATAATATGGTTAATACAGTCATTCCAGCAATACTTGAATAAGTATTATTTCTAATTCCCAATATTATAAAAGGAACTGGTAATAATAACAATAATAATGGAGTTATTCCTATTACCAAATTAATATATATATATGCTACTCCTATTGCTATAATACCCTCTCTTATTGATTTAAAAATACTATTTTCTTCCAATCTTGTCACCTCTAGCCTAATTTACCCTGTCATAAAATTATATCATATTTTCTTAAATAATTACAAAAAAAGAGAGGATTTTCCTCTCTTAGTTTTCTATATTATTATTCTGCATTGTATGGTAATAATGCAACTTGTCTTGCTCTTTTAATTTGTACTGTAAGATCTCTTTGGTGTTTTGCACAGTTGCCTGAAACTCTTCTTGGAAGAATTTTACCTCTGTCATTTACATAACCTTGTAATCTCTCTATATCTTTATAATCTATTTCTATAGATTTATCTGCACAAAATGTACATACTTTTTTTCTTGGTCTGAATCTTCTACCCATCTTTTTCCCTCCTCTTAGAATGGAATATCATCGTTATCTGTAGGATGGAATCCTTCTATACCGCCGAAATCATTACTGATTCCTTTGTCAGCTGGTGCACTTTGAGTTTGTTGGTTTGATTGACTTCTTTGTGTATTATCATCGCCCCACTCTAAGAATTCAACAGAATTTGCTACAACTTCAAAAGTGTATCTTCTGTTTCCTTGTTGGTCATCATATGAACCAGTTTGAATTCTACCTTGTACTCCTACTAAACGGCCTTTAGCTAAATAATTAGCACAATTCTCAGCTATATTTCCCCATACAGTTATTCTTATAAAATCTGCTGTTGGTTCATTTTTAGCTTCTAATTCTTGCCTTTTATCTCTAGAAAGTCCTTTATCTACAGCTAATGTGAAATTCGCTACTGCTCTACCTGATACAGGTATATATCTTAATTCTGGATCTCTTGTTAGTCTTCCTATTAATACAACATTATTCATTTATTTCACCCACCCTTAGATTACTTATCATCTCTAACGATCATGTGTCTCATAACGTTGTCTGAAATTTTAACAACTCTATCCAATTCATCTTTAACTTCTGGAGTTGTTGTAAAGTTTAATAAAACATAATATCCTTCGCCTATATCATTTATTTCATAAGCTAATTTTCTTAAACCCCACTCATCAACATTCGTTACTTCTCCATCTGCATTTATGATATTTTTAACTCTATCAAGCATTGTATTTCTTGCTTCTTCTTCTAAATTTGGTAAAAAGATAAATACTCCTTCATACTTTCTCATTCTAGTCACCTCCCTATGGACTAATCGGCTCTATTTAAATAATAGAGCAAGGATTACTGAATAATTATAACACCTATAACTATTCTATGCAAGCCATTTTTCTAATATATAAGTAGAAATTTTAATAATTCTAGAATATGTAAGTGTTTTCTTTTCTGTGTTATAATTAGTGTGAAGATAATTACTTATAAATTGGAGGTTTTAAAATGAATTTAGATTTACTAAAAGATCAGATGAATAGAGTGATAAATGAACTTCTTCAGTCAGCTAATTTGAAAAAAGGAGATGCTATAATTTTAGGTGGTAGTACCAGTGAAATAATAGGTGAAGATTTAGGTTCTGCTACTAATATGGATGTGGCTGAAACAGTTGTTAGCATTTTTTATCAGATAGCAAAAGAGAACCAATTATTTCCCATAGTTCAGTCCTGTGAACACATTAACCGTGCTCTTGTTGTGGAAGAGGATTACGCTGAGAAATATAACTTAATGCCTATAAATGTAATCCCTATTCCTGAAGCTGGAGGTGGATTTTCATCTGCTGCACTGAATTTATTCAAAAAAGCCGTTGTAGTTGAAAAGGTGAAAAGAGTTTCTGCTGGAATTGATATTGGAGATGTTTTTATTGGTATGCATCTGGATCCAGATAGAATAGGAGTTGTTGTTAGATCGGAGACTAAAAAAATTGGTCATGCTAATCTTAGTATGATTAGAACTAGAGCAAAGCTCATTGGTGGAGATAGATCTAAACACTTCTAACTCTGTTAAAAGACATAATAAATGGATGTTTTCTATAATAATATTAGAAAACATCCTTTATTTAAAATAAAACTTGAAATTGTTAGTTGAGTCTAAAAAACCCATCTTATTTAATTTTTCTACTATATTATCTTCTCCTTACCATTTTTGTTGAATTAAATGTCCCATTTAAGCTTTTCTACTTTTAATAGAATTTTTAGCTTACCATTTTTTCAACTTACTGGTTTATACTTAATTTACTTTTAAACTATTCTACTTTCCAAACATTTTATATTTACTTCTAATTCTTTTACTTATCTTTTTTATCCTGTTCTTATTTTGATTAAAAGATAAACCCAACTAACTTCAAGTTTTATGTAATCATAAAATTAAAATAATATCTCTAATTAAATTATATTTTATGATTGTATTTATATTATATCCAGTATTTTCTTTTCTAAACATTTAAATCAAATATTTTTAAATATTTTTATTTTATTATAATAGTACCATTTTCACCCTTAAGTCCTGCCCCTGCATTTTCTAAAGATGTTATAAGTGATTTTTTACCATCTATACTTGCAAAATATCCTGCTGCTTTAACTTTGGGCAACATTGATCCTGGAGCAAAATGACCCTCTTCAATATATTTATCTATCTGATCCACTTTAATTTCATATAATAATTTTTCATTTTCTGTATTGAAATCTAAACACACTGTATCCACTTCAGTTAATATAACTAAATAATCCGCATTCAACTGCTCAGCCAGTATTGCTGATGCAAAGTCCTTATCTATTACACAATCAATTCCAACTAAATCTTCCCCTTCTCTATAGACTGGTATTCCTCCTCCACCTGCAGTAATTACTATTTTACCACTGTCTATTAAGGTTTTTATACTATCTATCTCCACAACTTCCCTAGGAGATGGGGAGGCTACAACTCTTCTATATCCTCTACCTGAATCTTCTTTGAATATATATCCAGTTTTATTCATTAACTCTTCTGCTTCAGATTTTGTATAGAAAGATCCTATTGGTTTTGTTGGATTTTTAAAAGCTTTATCATTTTTGTCTACAATTATCTCTGTTACCAGTGAAACTACTGGTCTTTCTATTTTACGTTTTCTTAATTCCATATTGAGTTTTCTCTGTAAATGATAACCTATATATCCTTGACTCATTGCTATTGCCTCTGGAAAAGGCATCTCAAATATTCCAGAATCTATTTTTTTACCACTTTCAAATGCATTTATTATCATTCCTATTTGAGGTCCATTTCCATGAGTTATAACTAACTCATGTCCTTCTTCAATTAGATCTGCTATTATTTTTGCAGATTTTTCTGCTCCTTTTAACTGTTCTTCTGGACTATCTCCTAAAGCATTACCACCTAATGCTACTACTATTCTCATATAAAGCCTCCCATATTATTTATATCTTTGGAAAATAAATCCATTGTCTTGTTTATCAAAGGATAGTGCATATTTTGATTCAGGCTCTCTAAATATATTTTCTAGTTCTAATCCTTTTCCATCCAAATATCTATTGTATTTTAAAGTCTTAAATGTAATATTCAACTTTTCTACATCTAATTGTATTCTAGTACTAGGTATTTTACCCTGTCTATCTTGTTTTTTATCCTCTAAATAAGTAAATATCCCTATTTCATCTATTCCCATTAAAGGCTGTTTTCCATCTACTTTCTCAATTATCTCATGAAATACTATGCCATTTAAGACAAAATATAATTTACTATGGGATTTATAGGCATCTTGTTTTTCTATTTCTTCCATATTTTTTAGAATTTTTCTTTTTTTATTAACATTTACCAAGGAATATGCTGCCAAAGCAAAAGTAATTAATCCCATTACTATTCCTATTATTCTAAAAAAACCTGAATTCTTAGTAAAAAATATTATCATTAATGTTAATATTCCAAAAAAACTGGCAAATCCCAATTCTCTATCCGAATATTTAAATAACTTCTCTATATTACTCATAAACTCCTCCTACACATTACAGGGATTGAATTTAAATAAATTCAATCCCTTTCTCCTCTATTAGTCTTCTCTTCCCTTATAATGAATAATACTTACAAATTTTTCTCCATCTTTTATCTTTCGCACTCGTTTTTCAAAATCAATTCTGGGAATCATAATTTGTCTATCACAACCTAAACACTTAAGTTTAATATCAACTCCTCTTCTCAATATCTCCCATTTATTCTCACCACATGGATGACCCTTTTTTAAGGTTATAATATCTCCAATATCATATTTAAGTATCATATTACTCCTCCTTATTAATTGTAACTAATCTTGGATATGGTATTTCTATATCTGCCCTTTCTAAAGCCTCTTTACCCTGCTTTCTAATAGCTCTTTCCACATCCCACTTATTATATGTTCCCTGTACCATGGCTGTAATTCTAATATCTATGCCTGAATCTCCTAAGTTTTCCACTCCATCTATTTGAGCTTCTCTGGTTAAACTACATTCAAACTCTTTATTAATATTATCACATACCTGATTTAATACTCTTATAGCGTCATCTATACTTTCTTCATAGGCTATAGAGTGTAGCACATATGCCCTTAAAGCGCCCTTACTCCTATTTATTATTACCTGTACTTCTCCATTTGGTATAATATAAAGATCTCCATTAAAATCTCTTATTTTTGTTAGACGTAGAGACATATCCTCTACTATTCCTCCCATTCCCTTAATTTCAATATAATCTCCTACTGAAAAGGAGTTTTCTTGTAATATAAAGAATCCGGAAAGTACATCTCTCACTAGAGACTGAGCTCCAAAACCTATTGCAACCCCACCAATCCCTGCTGTTGCTAGTATTGATCTTGTATCCACATTAAAAGTTTCTAAAGTCATAAGTATTGCATAAAAATACAATAAAGCTCTTACTATATTCTTACCTGTCCTCATTAATGTTTCAGCTCTTTTTTCATTTTGTATTTCTAATTTACTTCCTATTCTAAATGAACTTTCAACAAAACTGGATAGTAATCTTACAGCAATTTTTGTAATAATTATGATAAAAGCCACTTTTATTAATTTTCCTAGAAAATTTGCATTTCCAGAAGGTGTAACAAAGTATTTATGTATACTTTCATATAATTCTAGCATATTCTCCCCTATTTCTCTTCTTCCTTTTCAGTTTCTAAAACTCTTCTCACAATATCATATTTCCCATATTTTTTATTATCTAATACAAAATAATAATCTTCATAAAAATCCACTTGTTCTACAATTTGTTTCTTTGTTACAATATCACCATTACTCTTTATTAATGTAAATCTTTCAGATGAATTCAGTATAATATCCAATCCTCGAACACCCATTTTTTTAATTTGAATATTAGAATAGTCTTGATTGAAATCCATCTTTTCTTCTGAATTTCCATTTAAATCCAATATTTCTAAATAATTACTATATAATATATATATCTTATTTGATTCAAATTTAATATCTTTTATTAAATCAAATTCCTTTTTCCACAATATTTCCTGTCCTTTAACCCGATAAATATTGCTATCAGATACTAATATAACGTCACTCTTGTCTATTAATTGAATATTTATTATAATTTCATCTTGAAAATAAAGATTATCTAATTTAGATCCTGATTCATATTTTTCAACACAGGATTTTATACTCCCATCTTCCAATTCTAATTTAGATAGGACTAATATATCCCCTGATTGGTCAATATCATAGTCTAAAATATTCTCATTTGGGAATTCATATCTCATAACTTTTTCACCTTTTTTATTTACTATACCAATTGATTCTTCAGAGTCTTCCCTATTGTGATATACCAGATAATCTCCAATTTCTTTAATACTAAATAGCTTTTTTCCAGTTTCAATTCTTTCAACTAATTCTGCTTTTTCGTTAACAAAGTATATTTGTCCTTCTTCTGGATTAGCAAAGTAAATATAATTTTCCCCATATTTAATTAAAGGCTCATCTATATTCATCCCTAAACTCAATATTTCTTCTCCACCTATTTTAGAGATTTCAACTTTATCTCCAGTCCAATGTACTATTTCATCTTTAAAAATACCAAATTTGCTATTTTCTAATCTATCATAGGAGTTCACCATATTAAATTCATCTATTTTTTCTCCTAAAATATTAATATTATCTTTTTTAAGATAAATTCCTAAGACCAATAAAACTGCTAATATAATAATTATAGTTTTTTTCATATCAATACCTACCTATCTGTTTCTATTAGATATTATAACATAAAACTTCCCATTTAGACTATATCATCTATCTTTATATTTAATAATTGACAAAAATAAAAGATGGATTTCTCCATCTTTTATTTTTATTCCCTATTTAATTTTATGCTAATCCAATACTAGCTAATATTATGGCTGGTATTGAAGATAATACAGGTAATAACAGTGAAGTTATAAATATATCTATATAAGACTCTTTATGAGTCATACCTGTAATGGCTAAAAGAGTTAATACTGCACCATTGTGAGGTAAAGTATCTAGTCCTCCTGATGCTAATGATGCCACTCTGTGAAATGCCTCAGGGCTTATCCCCGTGTTAAGAGCTATTTCATAATACTTATCACCTAATGCTTCAAGGGCTATTCCCATTCCTCCTGATGCTGAACCTGTAGATCCTGCTAGAATATTTACAGCTACTGCTTGAGATATTAGCGGATTACCCTTAATCCCTAATATCATATTTGTTAAGGCTGTGAAACCTGGTACGGCTTTAACTACAGATCCAAATCCTACTGCTGCTGAAGTATTCATTATAGCTGTTACTGAACCTTCTGATCCTTTACTAATTGATTTTGTAAATCCTTTATATTTCTTTGGTGCAATCAACATTGACAGTATAATTCCAATTAGTAATGACACTATTATATCCAATTCAAAAAAGTTAAGAGCTACTACTACGGATAATAGAGGCAGCGCGGATAATAATGGATGAGGTGTTTTTTCTAACTCCCAATCAATGTCTCCATCCTCTTTTATTATATTCATAGGCTCTGTGAATAATTCTCCCTTTTCTCTATATTTCTTTTCTTTCCATAATAGATAAGCATATCCTAGACCGAATATCCATATTGCTGCTGCTATTCCCATTATAGGTGCTGCTGTTGGACTTGTATGATAATATTCTATAGGTATTAGATTTTGTATTTGTGGTGTCCCTGGTAAAGCTGTCATAGTAAAAGTAAATGACCCTAATGCTATTGTTCCAGGAATCAATCTTCTAGTTATATTTGCTTCTCTAAATAGAGCAAGTGCTAAAGGATACATTGCAAATACTACTACAAATAGACTAATTCCACCATAAGTTAATACTGCACATCCTATAATTACTCCCAATATTGCTCTATCTGCTCCTAATTTGTTAGTTAAAAACTCTGCTATGGATCTTGCTGCTCCTGTATAATCCATTAATTGTCCAAATATTGCTCCAAACATAAAAGTTGGAAACCAAGATTTTGTAAATCCTACAAATCCAGTCATATATGTTTCTGTATATGAAGGTAATAACTCTAATCCTCCTGTTAATGCTACAACTAGTGCTGTTAAAGGTGCAACCCACATTATAGAATAACCTCTATATGCCAGTATCATTAAAAGTGCTAATCCTAAAAAAATTCCTATCATTTAAATAACCTCCCATTTGATATATTCATATAATATTAACTTGCTGTCCATCCACCATCAATTGATATTGTGGAACCTGTTATATGATCCCCTGTTTCTGAGCATAAAAGTTTTACAATATCGAAAATTGATTCTGGTTCTATTAATTTTTTTACAAATGATTTTTCTAACATTATATCTTGCACCACTTCTTCTTCTGATATACCATGGTTTTTAGCCTGATCAGCTATCTGATCGTCAACTAATGGAGTTCTTACATATGCTGGATTTATGGAATTTACAGTTATTCCATATTTACCACCTTCAATCCCTGCTGTTTTAGTAAGTCCTGTTAAACCATGCTTTGCAGATACATATGCAGACTTATATTCTGATGCTACTAATCCGTGAATTGAATTTAAATTTATAACTCTTCCCCAATTTTGATCCTTCATATATGGCCATGAATATTTTGTTAATAGGAATGGAGATGTTAACATTAAACTAATTATAAAATCCCATTTATCTTCTGGAAAATCTTCTATTGATGCCACATGCTGAATACCTGCCACATTAATCAATATATCTATTTTTCCATATTTCTCTACAGTCACTTCTACGACTTTTTTATTGTCTTCTCTTTCCGTTAAATTTGCTTTAAAATAATTTGCCCCTATTTTTTTAGATTCTTCTTTTAATTTCTCCTCATTAATATCCACCATCATTACTCTAGCCCCTTCTTTAGCAAACTCTTTGGATATAGCTAAACCGATTCCACTTGCAGCTCCTGTTATTAAACAAACCTTATCTTTAAACATTTTATATTCCTCCTATTATTTTTATCCACTGAACTAATCTTTCATATTATGTATAATAAGCTTTTAAACCAATTCTCTTTACGACCTCCTATCTTTTATTAATTAGCTTCTCACTTTATATTAATGCAATTCTTGTGCCAACAATTAATTTAAAATTAGTAATCCCTTGATTTAGCCATTTAAAACTTCATATTATTTTATAATCTACTATATTTGTATAATACTTCAGAATATTCTTGTTTCTATTTGTTTTTTAGTAAAAATGTAATAATATATTACATATTTATTTTTACGCAGAGAAAAAGCGTTCATATTTATTACACCTATTTTATTATTACTCTATAGTTGTAATAATTATGAACGCTTTTATATTATATTTCATATCTTTCTATTTTTTTATATAAATTTGTTCTGCTAATTCCCAATATTTTTGCTGCTTTAGCTTTATTTCCATTAGTTATTAATAAACACTTTTCTATCTCTTCTTTTTCAACTTGCTCTAATAACTCCTTCAAATTTCTAATATCTAATTCTGAAGATTCTTTTTTTATTTTAGGAGATAAATGTTCTTCTTTTATTATTGTATCCTCTCCTAAATAATTTATAGCTCTTTCAATTATATTGCCAAGTTCTCTAACATTTCCAGGCCAATCATATGCTCTTAAATGCTTTATAACTTTATTTGAAATTCCCAATACCTTTATTTCTTCTTTTTCTGAAATCTCCTCTAATAACTTATTAGCTAATAATTCTATATCATCTTTTCTATCTCTTAAAGGAGGAATCTTAATACTAATCACATTTAATCTATAATATAAATCCAATCTAAATGTTCCTTTTTCAACCATTTCTTCTAAATTCTTATTGGTTGCAGCTATAACCCTAACATTAACTCGTTTTTGTTCTACAGATCCTATTTTTTCTATTTCTCCCTCTTGTAATACCCTTAATAGTTTACTCTGCATATTAAGAGCCATATCACCAATTTCATCTAAAAATATTACTCCTCCATCTGCAGCTTCAAATTTTCCTATTTTTCCACCTTTAATGGAACCGGTAAAGGCTCCCTCTTCATATCCAAATAATTCTGATTCTAATAGTTCTCCTGGTATTGTACTGCAATTCACTTTTACAAATGACTTATCTGATCTATTACTATTCCTATAAATAGAATGAGCAAATAGTTCTTTACCCGTTCCAGACTCACCTAATATCAATACATTTGAATTGGTTTTACCTATATTCAATACTCTATTTTTTAATTCGATCATTCTCTTATCTTCCGTTATAATATTGTCTAAATTATATTCTGCAATTTGATCCATACTCAATGCATTTTTATATTGAAGCAATTCTTTCTTAATATTATTAATTTTTTTATGAAATTCATTTAAATCTTCCACATCTTTAAATAATACTCTTCCCAATGCTCCAATTTTTTTCCCCTCTATATATATAGGAATTCGAGTAGCTATCATATTTTTTCCATTTATTTTTTGAACATCTGCAATTTCTGATTTTCCACTATTAACTACTTTATGCATTCTAGTGTTCTCCAATACTTCTGTCACATGTTTTCCCAATGCATCAGTCTTTTTAATTCCAATAAATTTACAATACTCATTGCTAAGTAACTTTATTATTCCATTATTATCTACAAATACAATTGCATCCTTCATAGTATCAAAAATAATATCCATTATATGGAGAAACTTTTTTTCTTTTGCCAGTTTAATAATTTCGTCATTCATTTCAATTACCACCTTTAATAAAAAATCCTGCTATATATATAGCAGGATTTTTAGAATTCTTAAGTATTAATATGTTTCAACAAAAACTTCGAAGTGATCTCTAGGATGTTCACATGCTGGACATTCTTCTGGAGCTTCTTTTCCTGTATGAATGTATCCACAGTTATTACATTTCCATTCTACTTCCTCATCTTTTTTGAATACTTTTCCTTCTTCAATATTCTTTATAAGTTTTCTAAATCTAGCCTCATGTCTCTCTTCTACTTCTGAGATTTCTCTAAATCTATAAGCGATTTCTTCAAATCCTTCTTCATCTGCAATATCTGCAAATTCAGGATACATCTCTTCTGCTTCTTCTTGTTCTCCTGCAGCTGCAGCTGCTAAGTTAACCAGTGTATCATCAGATAAAGTTACAGGATAGCTAGCTTTTATCTCAATTGCCTCTCCTTCAAAATCATCTTTTAAAAATTTATAAAATGTTTTTGCATGAGCTCTCTCATCATCTGCAGTTTCCTCAAATATATTAGCTATTTGAACATAACCTGCTTTTCTTGCTTCCCCTGCATAATAGGAATATCTCATTCTTGCTTGCGATTCTCCTGCAAATGAGATCATTAAATTTTCTGCTGTTTTAGTACCTTTTAAAGACTTCATATTAATATAATCCCCTTTCAAATTTCATTATTTTACACACAATAAATATATACCCTTGAATAGACTTTTAAATCTATAAAATTATAACTATATAATGTCCTTAACATATTCTCTTATCCTAATTTCATCTTCTTCATCAGGATATAATTTAACTATACAACCATCCTTATGAACTATTCCACCATAGTCTTTCATTCTCTCAACCCAATCCCTCATCCACTTACCATCTCCCCAATCATAAGATCCAAATAGACCAAATTTCTTCTCTTTAAATAATTCCTTTGTAGATTGAATATAGGGTTCCATCACATATTCTTCAACCCTCTCTGGTCCTAGTGCTGGACTTCCAAATAATATTATTTCTGAAGACTCTATATCTTCTCTTTCGGCATTTTTAACCTCTTTTAAAATTATATCCAAATCTTCATTTTTAGATAATTCATCCTCTATTATTTCTGCCATCTTTTCTGTACATCCTGTTCCTGAATAATAAATAATTGCAATTTTCACAAATAACCACTCCTTTTATATTATATACATATATTTACCCATTTAAAAATAAATTATTAATCTTATAAGGTTTAATAACTATTATATATATGATAACATTGTAATAATTAGAATTTTCATATAATTATACTATTAGGAGGATATTATGAGTGAAAAAGTTATTACAGACTATGTTTTTAGTTTTTCTAAGGATAACAAACCTGTAGAAAAAGTAGAAATCGGAGAAACAGTTGAATTTATTACATTGGATTGTTTTTCAAATCAGGTTACAAATGAGGATCAACTGATAACTTCAATTGATATGAGTCAAGTCAATCCGGCTACAGGTCCTGTCTATGTAAAAGGTGCTGAGGTGGGTGATGTTCTAGTTGTAGAGATTTTAGATATCCAAGTTGCTGATACAGCTACTGGAACCACTATACCAGATATAGGGCCTTTAAGTGATAGGTCTGAATCTAGAACTAGAAGAGTTGAGATTAAAGATGGAATGGCACAATTTAACAATATTGAATTTCCAATTGATCCAATGATTGGAGTTATTGGAGTAGCACCTAAGGGTGAAGATGTTCCTTGTGGAATGTGGGGAGACCATGGAGGTAATATAGATAATAAAAAAATTGTAAAGGGCACTACGGTTTATTTCCCTGTAAATGTGGATGGGGCTCTTTTTCAATTAGGAGATCTACATGCTAATATGGGAGATGGAGAAATTTCAGGTGCTGGACTTGAAATACCTGGAAGGGTTAAAGTTAAATTAGATATTATAAAGGATTTTAATATTAATAGACCAGTTCACAAAAATGATGAGAAATGGTATACAATTTCAAATGCAAAAACTTATGAAGCAGCTTTAATCCTAGCAACTAAAGATATGCAAAAACTTATTATGGATGCATATGGATGGGATGAGACAGATGCTTATATCTATATGTCAGCACAAGGTGATATAGAGATATGTCAGGGAGCATTTCCTGCAGATGGATGGGATATGACAGTTAGATTTGGAATACCTATTCAAAAGGATATGCCTTTAATAAAATAAAACACAAAAAAAGGTTCATTACCTAAGTAATGAACCTTTTTTCTTTTCTATATAGCCTAGCGACTTCCTACTCTCCCAGGTCGTTACCAACCAAGTACCATCAGCGATGAGATGCTTAACTTCTGTGTTCGGC
>JARIDA010000095.1 GCA_029257065.1 Tissierellaceae bacterium
AATAGAAAATCTTAAAAATAACTATATTTCTGATACAATAGGATATACAATTAGTTTCAGAATTAAGATTTAAAAAATGTGTACTTATACTTTTGTAATTAAATGAAAGTGAGGTAAAATATGAAAGAAAAGGGAAAATATACAACAGGTGATTTAGCTGAAAGATTTGGGCTGAGTACGGAAACAATAAGGAATTATGAAAATGATTTTGATTTAAACATAAAAAGAGACAATCAGAATAATAGGTCTTATACAGAAAAAGATATTAAGATTTATGAAGAAATTGTAAAGTTAAAAGGAGAGGGCTTGTCTATAGAGGAAATCAACGCTAGATTAAAGGATGATAATAAAGACAGGTCTAAAACTTTGGATAAACTCATGGGAAAAGTTAATAAGAAAAAATCATCAATAAAAGCATATACAGATGAATTTGAAGATATAAAAGAGAAGATAGAAACTGATATGGAAGAATTCATAGATGAAGATGTAAAGAAGTTTATCTATCAAGAGACTGACAAAGTATCAAAAAAGATTAAAAAAATTGAAAAGAAATTAAATGAAATCAAAGGAAAAATAAAATAATTAAAAATAATTAATTGAAAGGTATTCCTGAATAGGGAATACTTTTTAATTTACTAATATGGGAGGAATAAATGAAAAAAGGATATAGTTTTGAAGGAGTTGTTAATGGAGCAAGATTTCCTAACACTGGAATAATAACAGGTTATGATAAAGAAATTAGGTTAAAAGGAGTGTTAAAAGGGACAGAAGGTCTAGTTAGAATAAGTAGACAGAAGAAAAATTATTATGAAGCTAAAATGGTAGAAGTATATAATAAATCTCCTTTAGAAACAGAAGCTCCATGTCCACATTTTGGAATCTGTGGTGGATGTACTTACCAAGAGTTAACTTATAAAAATGAACTTAAATATAAAGAAGAGCAGGTTAGAACTTTATTTAAAGAGGCGGGAATAGATACTCATATAGAAGAAATTGAACCAAGTCCAGATATAAAGTATTATAGAAATAAAATGGAATTTACATTTGGAGATGAGTATAAAGATGGGCCTCTATCACTTGGAATGCATAGGAGAGGTAAGTTTTATGAGATAGAAAATGTGGAAAATTGTAATATTGCAGGTGAAGATTTCACTAAAATATTGACAAATAGTTTGGATTATTTTAAAGGGACAGATTTAACATTCTATAATAAAAGAAGTCATATAGGAAATCTTAGAAATCTGGTAATAAGAAAATCAATTACTACAGGAGATATATTGGTAAATCTAGTTACAAGTGGGCAAAAAGGAATAGAATATGAAAATTTCAAAGAAATGCTTTTACAGATAGATTTAGATGGAAGAATAGTTGGAATTATCCATACTATAAATGATGGAGTTGCAGATATAATAAGACCAGATGAGACTACAGTTATTTGGGGACAAAACTTTATTATGGAAGAAATTTGTGGACTTAAATTTAAAATATCACCATTTTCTTTTTTCCAAACCAATACTAATGCAGCAGAAAGATTATATGAAATAACTCAAGAATTTATAGGAGACATTAAGGATCAAGTGGTTTTTGATTTGTTTTCAGGAACTGGAACAATTTCCCAGATAATGGCTCAAGTTGCAAAAGAGGTAGTATCTGTAGAATTAGTTGAAGAAGCTGTAGAAATGGCAAAACGAAATGCAGAATTAAATGGAATAGAAAATATAGAATTTATTGCAGGAGATGTTTTTAAGGTGTTAGAGGATATAGATAAAAAACCAGACTTAATAGTAATTGATCCACCTAGACCAGGGCTTGAAAATTCTATAGAAAAAGTATTGGAATTTAATCCAGAAACTTATGTTTATGTGTCTTGTAATCCAACAACCTTAGTTAGAGATTTAAAAAGATTTATGGAAAAAGGTTATAAGATTGAAAGAATAAAACTGGTTGATCAGTTTCCAAGAACACCACATGTTGAAGCTATAACATTACTTGTGAAGTAATAAGTAAATAAGTTGGAAAAATTATTAGTTAAGGACTGATGGATAATGTCAAATAAACGTTATGAAAAAGGTATAAAAACTATACAAGAATATACCATATCACATGATGAAAAAACCCAACAGGAGAAATAGAGATCGCATAGTACATTTATTACCATATACAGGATTTCCACGTGTATTAAATGCTTTGACAGTTGCTAAAAAAGTATTTGATGAACGTGATATATCTGTTGAAAAATAATAATTTATATAGGAGAGATAAATTTGATTAAGAAAAATCTAGACATATTAGAAAAAGAGATTCAAAATATATGTGATAGAGTTGGAAGAAATAGAGAAGAAATAGAGGTTGTAGCGGTTACAAAAACTGTGGATTTAAATTTAATAGAAGAAGCCATAGATTATAAATATAATTCTATAGGTGAAAATAGGGTTCAAGAACTAGAGAAAAGATTTACTCAATTAGAGGGAAAAGACGTAAATTATCATATGATAGGTAGTTTGCAAAGTAATAAGGTTAAAGATATTGTTGGAAAGGTAAAATTAATACATTCAGTAGATAGAATGTCTGTTGTTCGTCAAATACAAAGAAGGTCTAAAAACAAAGAAATAGTAACAGATGTTTTGCTACAGGTTAATATTGCTGAAGAAGATACAAAATCAGGACTTAAGGAAGAAGAAGTAATACCTTTTATAGAAAAAGTTATAGACAATGAAAACATGAGAATAAGAGGTCTTATGACTATGGCCCCACATGTTGAGGATGAAGAAATTATAAGAGACACATTTAGAAAGTTAAGAGAATTAAAAGAAGAGATTGATAGTAAAAATTATAAAGGATTAAGCATGGATTACCTGTCCATGGGAATGACAAACGATTATGAGATAGCTATAGAAGAAGGATCTAATATATTGAGATTAGGTAGAGTAATATTTGGGGAGAGAGATTATAGTAAGGAAATATAGTTTTCTAAAAGAATGTAAAAAAGATACTAAATATATAATACTAATAGGTATATATGTAAAATTGTAAAACAACCAAAAGACTTGCAAAACAAGATTTTCGTTTATAAATATAAGTATTATTAAGTTGGATTATACTGTTGGGTATAATTATCTTGACATTGTTTGAATATAGTTATAAACTCATTTAGGAGATAATTTTCCAACTACATAATTATACAAAAAAGTAAGTGGAAATTGATATACTCCAATAATTATTAAAATTGAAATATAGAGAAACAAAGGGTAATTATTATACATTATATTGGAGGAAAAAATGAAAAGTTTTAATGAAATTATTGATTACATTGTTAAGGCAGGAAAAGGAAAGACAGAAAAAGGTGTAAAAGCATTATCCATGCAAGGTATATTATCAGGCATGTTTATTGCTATTGGAGCTATAGGTTATTTTAATTTAGTTGCATATACAACAGACCCTGGATTAGGAAAGTTTTTAGGAGCTCTTATATTTCCTACAGGAATTATTGCAGTTTTATTATTAGGGACCGAATTATTTACAAGTAATTGTATGGCAATTTTAAGTGTTTATAAAAAAGAAGTTGAATTGGGAAGTTTTATGAAGATGCTTCTAACAGTTTTAGGTGCTAATTTAATTGGAACAATTATAATGGGAATATTAAGTATTGGGGCAGGAATATTTGGAGAACCAGCACTTAAGATTATCTCAGCATCTGTAGTGGCTAAAACAACTATGCCAATAGGGCAAATGTTTATGAGTGCTATTCTATGTAATATTATAGTTTGTAGTGGAGTTATGATGGCATATAGCGCTAAGGCAGCTATAGGTAAAATAATGGCGATGTGGTTTCCTATTACAGTATTTGTATTAAGTGGTACAGAGCATATAGTTGCAAATATGTACTATTTTACTGTAGGAATTCTTAATGGAGCAAATATAACAATGTCAGGTGTATTAATTAGTATTGTAGTTGTTACAATAGGCAATTTTATTGGAGGAGCTATGGTAGTAGCAGGCTCTAAATATTATATAGACCAAGATTTAAATGGTAAATAAAATAAAAAAGATCTCATTAGTATAAAATTTTATACTAATGAGATCTTTTTAAATATTGGAACCTTCAGTTCTCTTTGAAGTGTCATATCCCATTTCATAGTAATTATTATTGTTAAATTCAAATTTTTTAATAAGATCTAAGCCTATTTTTAAATGGGCCTTGTAAGATCTAGGATTAATTTGATTTACAAATGTTATAAGAATAGGATATCTTTTTTTCATTTCTTTTCTAGAAAATTCAAATAAATTAGGAAAAACCTCCCCACCTCTATAGTCACTGTGTACAGCAACAGGACCATATTGATAAGAATTATTTATGGAAAGAGTCCTACCCATATACTCTGTATCGGGAAGAGTCTTAATCATATGTTGAAATAAAGGCCATTCTGACCAATAATCCCAAGAAGCTGACATAGCATAACCTATAATTTTATCTCCATCACAGGCTAGAGCTAATCCATTTTCTTCTTCTATAAGTCTCCTAAATTGATTCTCAGTAAATAAGGTGGTTACAAACCCATCTGGTCTATCCTTATCACTGATAGTATCTACATGATATTTTAACTGTAACCTTTCTACTTCTGGTATGTCTTTGATTGTAGCATTTCTATAATTCATATTATTCCTCCTAGATTTATTAATCATCTTCTTCATACACAACTCTCTTTAAAATATCTATTGGGACAAAAATTTCAATTATTGACTTATCACTATTTGGATCAAATCTATAATCATATTTTTCAAAATGGAAATAATTTTTTGTTTTTGGTTTAAAGTGATTATTGGGAATGAATTCTCTATAGATTTTATTTATTGTATTATTAAGATTTTCAAATTTACCTATATGCTCAAATACAAGACAATAAGATTCAGATACTGTCTTAGATTCGAAATCTAAAGGAGCAGGTTCTATAAAAGGCACACCAACAAAATACCTATATTGATTATCTTTATTATATGTAAATCCATATCCTGTCCAAAATTTATTCTTATTAAGTCTATTTGACTTTAGTATTTTTCTAAAATTATTCCAAGTGTTTTTAGAAATTAGTAAGTTTTGAGACATGGACCGGCTTAATTCAGTGGATAAACCAGAAACTTTAAACTTTTTTAATTTAACAACTTTAAAATACATGGCACACCTCCTATAGACTTATTATATATATTATAATACATAATAAGGAGAATATATATGATATTCTATAAATAGAAAGATTCATTTCAAAACTTAAGAAAAAAGTATATAGAAAGGAGAATATTATGAGCATTAAAGCAGGATATTTAACACCTCATCCACCACTTATTATTCCACAGGTGGGAAGGGGAATGGAAAGAGAAATAGAAAATACTATTGAAGCATATAAAAAAGTGGCAAAAAAAGTTAAGGATTATTCACCAGACACATTGATTTTAATAAGCCCACATGCACCAGCATATCTAGATTATTTTCAAATAGCCAGTGGTTCTGAAATGTCTGGAACATTTGAAGATTTTGGAGCAGAAGATGTTAAAGTTCAAATAGATTTGGATCAAGATTTAAGTGATTTAATAATAGAGGAAGGTAGAAAAAAGGATCTGTCATTGGGATATAAAGGAAATACAGAGTTATTAGATCATGGTAGCATGGTTCCCTTATATTTCATTCAAAAGGAATATTCTTGTCCAATAGTAAGATTATCCGTATCAGGATTTTCATTGGAAGAGCATTATAAATATGGTATGGCAATTCAAAAAGCCGTAGAAAAATCTGAGAAGCGGGTATTGGTAATTATTAGTGGAGATTTATCACATTATCTAGATAAAGAAAAAGATAACTATTCAGAGATAGGAGAAGAATTTGATAATTTAGTAGAAAAATCCTTTGAAACAGGAGAATTTCTAGATTTATTGTTATTAGAAGAGGATTATATTAATAGAGCAGGAGAATGCGGATTAAGTCCTTTAGCCGTATTTATGGGAATAGCTGATGGATATCAGGTAAATGGAGAATGGATGTCCTATGAAGCACCATTTGGAGTGGGTTATGGTGTAGGTGAATTTGTCCTAGCAGATAAAAATAAAGATAGAAAGTATCTTAAAAAAATGATAAAATTTAGGGAAGAAAAGTTAAGGGATACAAGAGAGTCAGAATCAGAAATAGTGAGATTAGCTAGACATAGTTTGGAAAGCATGGTTAATTTAGGAGAAGTGGAAGATCCAAAATGGAAATTGAGTTCTTATCTATTAGAGGAAAAAGCAGGTGTATTTGTAACTTTAAATAAAAATGGTAAATTAAGAGGATGTATAGGTACTATACAAGCTACACAAGAAAATATGGCAATTGAGATTATGAAGAATGCGGTTTCTTCAGGCTTAAAGGATTTTAGATTCAATCCTGTTAAAGAGGAAGAATTGGATGAATTAGTTTATTCTGTAGATATTTTAGGAAAGTCAGAAGAAATAGAGTCTTTTTTACAATTGGATATTGATAAATATGGTGTGATTGTAGAAAGTGGAAATAGAAGAGGGTTGTTATTACCAAATATAGAGTCTGTTAAAAGTGTTGAAGAGCAAGTTAATATAGCTCTTGATAAAGCAGGAATAGGTCCTAATGAAGACTATATATTAAAAAGATTTGAGGTGACTAGATATTTCTAAAAGTGGAGATTTAAAAGAAGCTTTATTTTATGAGAAAAGTGAAGATGGAAGTGTAAAATGTTTATTATGTCCACATTATTGTAAATTGAGAGATGGTGCTATAGGAATTTGTTTAGGAAGAAAAAATATAGATGGAAAGTTATATTCAATGACCTATGGAAAAATATCAGCCATAGCATTGGATCCAATGCTTAAAAAGCCTTTACATTTTTATAAGTCTGACAAAATGGTTCTTTCTATAGGTTCATATGGTTGCAATATGAAATGTCATTTTTGTCAAAATAGTCATATTGCAAAGAAAAAAATATCTGACAATGATGATATAACAAATCTATCAGTAGAGAAATTATTAAAATTAGCAGTAGATCAAAAAGCATTAAATGGAAATATAGGGGTAGCTTTTACCTATAATGAACCAACTATAAATTATGAGTATATATTAGAAGCTTCTAGAAGCTTGAAAAAGGCAGGATTAGATACAATACTTATAACCAATGGAAATATTAATGAAAGACCTTTAAGGAGACTTCTACCCTATATTGATGCTATGAATATAGATTTGAAAACCTATGATGAGAGAGAATATAAGCGACTAGGTGGAGATTTAGAAACAGTGAAAAAAACGATTAAATTGGCAAATGAATATTCTCATATAGAAGTAACTTATTTAGTATATCCAAGAGATTTAGATATAAAGAGAGATTTCAAAAGTGTTGTAAATTTTTTAAGTGAGATAGATAAAAAAATCCCATTACATATAAATAGATTTTTTCCAAGCTATAAATTACAAGAAACTGCAACAGAATTAGATTTATTATATGAATTGGAAGAGATAGCTAGAGGGAAATTAAAAAATATTAATATAGGAAATATCTAAAAACATTCTGATAAGACAAACTAATTTTAGATAGGCCTTGACAAATACTAAATAAAAGACTATTATTGCATAGAGTAAAAAAAGTGAGTAGAATAGTATAAAGTTAATTTTCATGTAAATGGGAGGAAATTTTAAAAATGAGAGTTGGATTAGTAAGGCATTTCAAGGTGAACACTGATTATAAAGAAGAAAGAGTTGATTGGAAAGAGTATTCTAAACTGATGAAGGAATATGACCGATTAAGTGTAACACCAACAGAAGTGGATTTGAGAGGTATAGATTGGAATAAGTGTTATGCTAGTAGTTTACCAAGAGCAATTACTACAGCTAAAACTATATATGAGGGAGAAATTGAAAAAACTCCTTTAATAAAAGAGGTTGAAGTACACTTAGTGGAAGAGGTTCAAGGTGAAAAGTATATAGATGATTGGCATACTTATACTAATTTAAGTTGGGCAAAAGGAAAGCCAACTATAGCAGAGAGTATTGATGAATCCAGATATAGAAGTAGAAAATTTATAGAGGAATTAGA
>JARIDA010000096.1 GCA_029257065.1 Tissierellaceae bacterium
TAGATCCAGTATATACAGGTAAGGCTATGTATGGTTTTGTAAATGAGCTTAAAAATGGAACATTTGATAAACACAAAAATATACTATTTATACATACAGGTGGTATTTTTGGATGGAGTGAAGAACAAAGAAATTTAATTATATAAATAAAATTGGCTTGTAATGAGATCTCATTACAAGCCAATTTTCTATAATTTGATTTAAAGAACTACTATCTGATAACCTTCACTTAAATAAGGCTCCATTGGTGGATGACCATGTAGGTCCCCATTAATTGGTAAATCTGTTCCTTCTAAGTACTCTAAAACTCCCATTTGATTGGAACATGCTTTACAAATTGAATCTATAAGCCCTAAATCAATAGTGTTTTTAAATACATTATTCTCCTCTTCTAAAAACTCCTTGGCCAATTTAGTAGCTTTTCCTTCAATTACAATTTTTACATCATGACCCTTTTCTTTCATATCAATTGCATTGATAAGTAAATGGGTGAAACACATTTTCTCTCCTTGAAATGCATAAAAAACTAACTTTTTAGACATAAAATTCTCCTTTCATATTATATTTAACTATAGTATATATACCCATCTTATTAAAATATAACAATCTTAGACAAAATACTCTATAAATTAATACATTAGAAAGATATCATAGATTTATTTATAGATTTAATATCTTTAGCACCTGATAGCAGAATAGATTTCTCAAGCTCCTTAGTAAATTTGTCTATTATAAAAGATACCCCTTGTCTTCTTCCACCAAAAGCAGCTATTATAATAGGTCTTCCAATAAGAACAGCATCAGCACCAAGTGCCAACATTTTGAAAACATCCATACCTGAACGAATACCTCCATCAACAAGAATAGTAGTTCTACCCTTTACTTTTTCAGCTATACTAGATAATACAGAAACAGTTGAAGGATGGTCATCTAAAATTCTTCCCCCATGATTTGAAACTACAATAGCATCTGCACCTAACTCAACCGCTAAAATAGCTTCATCAGGAGACATAATTCCTTTTAGAATAAAGGGTAGATTAGTAGAAGCTTTTAACTCTTTGAGTTCATTAAAACTTTTTGGTGAAACAGGTGCATTCTTTTCAGCCATTGTAAAATGACCTGCAGAGTCAATGTCAATACCTACTGCTAATTGATTTGTCTCCTCTGCTAATTTAAAACATTTTTTAATATAATTATTGTCTACTCTAGGTTTAATAATACTTATGGCTTTACCTTCAGAATCTTTTGCCACCTTAGCAGCAGTTAAATATAGCTCAGGATAGGCAGAGTCACCTAGCATGGCAATAGTACCTGAATCAATGGCACCATGGACAACAGAATGGACATAATCTTCTTCTGTTAAAGCCCCACCCATATTATACTCACTACCAGCAACTGGGGCAGGAATAATAGGTGTGTTTAAATCTAGACCAAAAAGATTTATATTTGTATTAACCTTCTTGTTATTATGTATAGTTTTAAGTATAAGCTTAATATCTTTCAAATCATTAACATTATCTTTAAATGAAGATCCAGTACCAGAACCACCCATTCCAGGAACTTGACCTGCACAAAAAACGCCATTACAAATGGTACAAACATTACAAAAACCTTTTAAATTTTTTTTAGCATTTCTCCTAATATCTTCAATATTCATAGAATCCTCCTTAAATTATTATATATACATTATATAACAAAACAAATAGAATATAAGTGATTAAATCTTTACTATTTTGTTTACTGAAACCAGGTTTTCCTATATACTTAAGTTTAGGCATTAAAAAGATAGGAGTGGAATTAATTGGTTAAGAAAAAATTAATGGTTATAGATGGTAGTTCATTATTATTTAGAGCGTTTTATGCTCTTCCCTTATTAGAAACAAGAGAGGGAATATATACAAATGCAATGTATGGTTTTTTGTCAATGATGTATTCAGCAATAGAGGAAAATAATCCAGACTATATATCAGTAGCATTTGATAAGTCAGGACCAACTTTTAGGCATAATATGTATGAGGAATATAAAGGCAATAGAACTACTCCGCCAGAAGAAATAAAACAGCAATTTCCAATGATAAAAGAAATATTAGAAGCGATGAATATAAATTATTTAGAATCAGATGAATATGAAGCAGATGACATAGCAGGTACTCTGGCTAAAATAGGAGAAAAAAAAGGTCTAGAGGTTATCTTGGTTACTGGAGACAGAGATTATTTACAATTAGCAACAGATAAAACTAAAGTTGTATTTACTAAAAGAGGAATTAGTGAAACAGATATATATGATAGAGATAAAATAATAGAGGAATATGAAATTACTCCAAACCAATTAATAGATTTAAAAGGACTTATGGGAGATAGCTCGGATAATATACCAGGGGTTCCAGGAATAGGAGAGGTTATTGGAAAGAGACTTATAAAGGAATTTGGATCTATCGAAGGAGTATATGAAAACATAGAAAATGTAAGTGGAAAAAAACGGAAAGAAAATTTGATTGAGAATGAAAAACTTGCTTATTTAAGTAGAGATCTTTCAAGGATTTACTGTGACATTCCATTAGATTTAGAAATAGAAGAATTATTAATGGAAGATCCAAATTTAGATGATCTAATGCCGTTATTTGAAAGATATGAATTCAAAATCTTCCAAGAAAAATATTCTGATGATTATATTTTTGAAGAGGAAGCAAGAGATGACTATATATATAAAATTGTAAAAGAAGATAAATTTGATGAATTAATTAAACATATAGAGGAAGAAAAAAAGTTTTCATTTGAATTTGTAATTGAAGATGAGGATTATATGAGAGATGAAATTCTTTATATAGGAATAAAAACTATGAATTCAAGTCCTTATCTAATAGACTTACAGGAAAATAATAAGAGTTTTTTCAAAGAGTTTAAAGAAATATTTGAAAATGAAGGTATTAAAAAAATATCCCATGATATTAAGGGAGATATTATACTCCTATTTAGAAATGAGATAGAAATCAAAGGATTAGAATTTGACACTATGGTGGCAGAATATTTAGCAGATCCATCTAAAAATAGATATTCTATAAATGATATAAGTGATAAATATCTTAATTATTATGGAATGGATGAAGAGGAATTATTGGGAAAAGGTAAAAACAAAAAAAGTTTTTCTGACTTAGATGAAGAAACTTTAGCCGAATATATATCCTTTAAAATAGATACTGTTTTTAAAGTTGAAAATCAAATGAAAGAAACTTTAGAGAGAGAAGAGATGTTACATCTTTATTATGATATAGAATTACCACTAACAAAAGTATTGGCTAGTATACAGTTTTATGGATTTAAAGTGGATAAATCTGAATTGGATAAACTGGATATAGAATATGGTGGTGAAATCAAAGAACTTACTGAAGAAATACATGAGCTAGCAGGATCAGAATTCAATGTTAACTCACCTAAACAATTGGGTTTAGTATTATTTGATGATTTGGAATTACCTGTAATTAAAAGAACCAAGACAGGATATTCTACTAATGCAGAGGTTTTGGATAAATTAAAGGGAAAACATCCTATAATAGAAAAAGTATTAAGATATAGACAGATAGTAAAATTAAAATCTACCTATATAGATGGGATGTTAGAACTTATTAATGAAGACACGGGAAGAATTCATTCTACTTTTAATCAAACTATAACTACAACTGGAAGAATTAGTTCCACTGAGCCCAATCTTCAAAATATACCAATAAGAACTCATGATGGCAGACAAATAAGAAGAGCATTTGTATCTGAAGAAGGATATAAATTAGTAGACGCAGATTATTCACAGATTGAGTTAAGAATATTAGCACATATATCAGAGGACCCAAAGATGATTCAAGCATTTAAGGAGTCTCAAGATATTCATACAAAAACTGCTTCAGAAGTTTTTCATGTGGATATGGAGGATGTGACTCCAGAACTTAGAGATAGAGCAAAAGCTGTTAATTTTGGGATAGTATATGGAATTTCTGATTATGGACTTTCAAGGGACCTAGATATTACCCGTGGAGAGGCTAAGGAATATATAGATAATTATTTAAAAAATTATACTAAAGTACAGGATTATATGGATGAAATTGTAGAAAAAGGTAAGGAAGATGGATATGTGGAAACAATACTGCATAGAAGAAGATATGTTCCAGAGTTAAAAGCTAAGAATTTTAATATCAGATCATTTGGGGAGAGAATAGCAATGAATACCCCTATACAAGGTTCAGCAGCGGATATTATTAAAATAGCTATGGTAAGAGTATATGATGAAATAAGAAAAAGAAAACTTAAATCAAGAATGATATTACAAGTTCATGATGAACTTATTATAGAAACAGTAGAAGATGAAGGAGAAGAAGTAAAAATTATGCTTAAGGATATTATGGAAAGTGTAATTGAATTAGATGTACCATTAATTGTGGATTTGAAAGTAGGAGAAAGTTGGTATGACACATTATAAGAGAATATATGGATTAACAGGGGGAATAGCAACAGGTAAAACAACAGTTACTAAAATATTGAGAGATATGAATTATAAAGTAATAGATTCAGATAAAATTGCTCATGAAGTTATTTTAAAGGGAAATTCTGCTTATAATGATTTGATAAAAAGCTTTGGAAAAGATATATTAGATTCAGATGGAGAAATCCATAGAGGTAAATTAGGGAATAGGGTATTTGGAAATAGAGAAAAGTTAGATGAGTTAAATAGCATAACTCATCCTCACATTATTTCTGAAATAAAAGAAGAAGCAGATAAAATATTAGACACAGAAGATATAGTATTTATTGATATGCCCTTATTATATGAGATAGAAGACAGCTTGAAAAAATATGATTTTAAATTTGATGAGATTATCTTAGTATATTTAGAAGAAGATAGACAAATAAAGAGACTTATGGAAAGAGATAATATATCAAGAGAAGAAGCATTAAAAAAGATAGAATCTCAAATAAGTATAGAAGACAAATTAGATAAAACTAGATATGTGATTGATAATAATGGGAAAGAATCAGAATTGATTTACGAGATTCAAAAAATATTGAGAGAATTAAAGAAATAGGTGATTTAATAGAATGAGAAAGTTTTTTTATAAATTGATTCTTATGTCTTTAATTATAGTTTTATTTTTTCTATATTTAAGTATTCAATATCCTATTGGTTATGTGGATAATATAATTGAAAATGCCGTAGAATATAAAGTAGATCCTTATTTAATAGCATCCATAATAAATGTGGAGAGTAGATATGATGAAAAGGCTATATCACAAAAGGGAGCTAAAGGGCTGATGCAAATAACAGAATCTACAGGAAAATGGGCGAGTGAAGAAATAGGTTTGAAAAACTATAGTGATAAAAGATTATATGAACCAGAGATTAATATAAATATAGGAACTTGGTATGTAAACAGGCTCTATAAGGAGTTTGATGGAGAATTAGAATTAGTTTTAGCAGCTTATAATGCAGGAAGTGGAAATGTTAGAAAATGGCTTAAAGATAAAAACTATTCTTCTAATGGAGAGGACCTAGATAATATACCTTTTAAAGAGACTAGAGATTATTTATTAAGGGTAGAAAAAAACTATAAGAGATATAAAGCACTGTATAGTGGCAAATTCGAAAACAAAGATTTAAATGAAAATAATTATATAAGTTACATTCATGAAATCAAGAGATTTCTTAAGATGAATGATAATTAGGAGGAAAAATTTTGAAGATTAAAATTAAAAAAATATTAATCCTAATATCTGTCTCTATATTAATAACAGCCTGTCAACCTATAAGTGAGAGATTATCAGAAACTGTTAAGGAGGAAATTATTGAAGAGGAAGAAATAGAGTTGGAACCAGTTAATGGTGGATCTATAACTTTACCTCTAACAACATTTTCCACTTTAAATCCTTTATTAACAGAAAATCAATATTATTATGAATTTACTAAGTTGATTTATGAAGGATTATTTGAATTTGATAGTGATTTAAATGTATTAGAGTTATTAGCAAGTGAATATAGTATTTCGGAAAATGGAAAAGTTGTGGATATAACTTTAAAAGATAATATAAAATGGCATGATGGAATAGGCTTTACAGCAGAAGATGTTATATTTACAATAGATGCAATTAAAAATGCAGGATCAAATAGTATATATGGAGAACTGTTAAGTAGAGGGATAGCCTCTTATGAAAATCCAAATATTCATAATATAATAAATGCAACAGGGTCTGGTAATAGATTAAGGATAGTATTTGATAGAGGAACCAGTAATAATCTAGAAGTTTTAACTTTTCCAATAATTCCTAAACATATATTTGGAACTATTCAACAGGCTCTTAAAAAAGAAGATTATAAAATAATTGGAACAGGGCCTTTTAAATTTGAATCATATACAAATACAGAAGGATTAAAATTAACAGCAAATGATGAATATAGAGATGGGAGACCATATATAGATATAGTTAATGGGAAAGTATTAAAAAACCAAGATGAAATTTTAAGAGCTTTTGAAACAGGGCAGGTGAATATAGCCCAATCAATTGGTATAGATTGGGAAAAATATGGTAGAAATTCTAGAATAAAGATTGTTGAGTATGTATCATCTGAATACGAATTTTTAGGTTTTAATTTTCAAAGAGAGGTTTTTGATGGAGATGGAGGTAAAAACTTAAGAAAAGCTATTATGTATGGAGTTAATAGACAGTCAATAATAGATAGAATTTATTTAGGACATGCAACAGCAAATGACCTTCCAATTCATCCTGATTCATGGCTTAACTCGACTAGCTCAGATACTTATGGATATGATAAAAAAATGGCTATATCTAAATTAGAAGAGGCTGGGTATGTGGAGAAAGATGAGAGTGGATTTTATAAAAAGGAAAATGGAGAAAGATTAACTTTACAGTTACTCACAAATACATTAAGTCCTGTAAGAAATGGAATAGCATTATCTATAAAAGACGATTTAGCAAGCATAGGTATTGAAATTATAATAGTACCAGGAGAAACTAAGACTGAATCAACTACAAATGAAGATGTGGAAAACCAATGGAATATAATAAAAAATAAAACTTCAAGAGGTGAATTTGATATAGTTCTTTCTGGTTGGAATTTATCAACCATACCAGATATATCTTTTATGTTTCACAGTGGGCATATAGGGGGAGATTTTAATTTTATAAGATATTCAGACTCAGTTATAGATGAGTTAATTGTTAAATCTCTCTATTCAGGGGATTCAAGAGAAATAAAAAAGAATGCTTATGAAGAATTATCAAAAGAATTAATTGATAAATTACCCTATGGCAGTCTTTTTTTTAGAAATAAAGCTCTTTTAGTGGACAAGAAAGTTCACGGAGATATAGCTCCGAATATATACAATCCTTACAGAGGAATTGAGAATATGTTTTTAAAAAATGAGAAATAGGATAGTCTTCATTGTAATAAATTATTTAGTGTGTTATTATATTAGAGGCTAGCAGGAGTGGCGGAATGGTAGACGCGATAGCTTGAGGGGCTATTGTTTGAAGAAACATAAGGGTTCGACTCCCTTTTCCTGCACCAAAATTAAAATGTACGGAATATATTAATATATTCGGTATATTTTAATTTGCAAGGATATTTTTTTGTGAAAGATTGATATATTATATACATTCTTTCTGAAGAGTGTTATAATATAAAAGTTAGTTATTAAAAAGAAAAAAGAGGTGGAAATACATGGGACAAGGAAATCTTACTTTCAAAGGTGGAGTTGGAGTACCTCACTTTAAAGAGTTAACTGAAGATAAAGCCTTAGAAAGAGCAAATGAACCAACAAAGGTTTATATACCGCTACATCAACATATTGGTGCTCCATGCGAGCCAATAGTTGAAGTGGGAGATAAAGTTAAAGTTGGTCAAAAAATAGGAGCATCAGAAGGTTTTGTATCAGCTTTTGTGCACTCAAGTATATCAGGAGAGGTAAAAGGATTTGAAAAAAAAGATACGCCTACAGGATTAGGTGTAAATTGTGTTGTAATTGAATCGGATGGATTAAATGAAGAAGATGATTCAATGAAAAAGTATAATGATTTAGAAGAAGTAACAGGAGAAGAGATAATTAGTATTATAAGAGAAGCAGGGATTACAGGATTAGGTGGAGCCAGCTTTCCAACGCACGTGAAACTATCACCACCAGAGGATAAGAAAATAGATACGATTATTCTAAATGGTGCAGAGTGTGAGCCTTATTTAACAGCAGATCACAGACTAATGTTAGAAGAGCCAGAAGACGTAGTTTTTGGACTAAAAGCCATTATGAAAGCATTAGATGTTAAGAATGGTATTATTGGAATTGAAGACAATAAAATGGATGCAGTTGAGGCAATAAAAGCTGTAATAAATCCAGATGATAATGTTAGTGTAGCTGTGTTGGAAACAAAGTATCCTCAAGGTGATGAAAAGAGAATCATCTCAGCAATAACAGGAAAATCTGTTCCTTCAGGAGCACTTCCAATGGATGTTGGATGTGTTGTAAATAATATAGGAACATCTAAAGCAATAGCAGATGCTATATTAAGAGGAAAACCTTTATATGAAAGAGTTGTTACTATAACAGGTAATAGTATAAAAGAGCCTAAAAATTTAATAGCGAAAATAGGAACACCATTTGAAGAACTTATCGCTCAAGCTGGAGGATTTAACTCCACACCAGGAAAATTAATAATGGGTGGACCTATGATGGGAGCGGCTCAATATTCTATTGATGTACCAATGATCAAAGGAACAAGTGGAATATTAGCTTTAACTCAAGAAGAGACAGAAATCAAAGAACCATCTAAATGTATTAAATGTGCTAGATGTTTAACGGTTTGTCCAGTAAATTTACAACCGATATATATATCAGCATATTCTCTAGAGGGAATATTTGAAAAATGTGAAGAATATCATGCACTTGATTGTGTTGAGTGTGGAGCTTGTTCATATATATGCCCAGCGCACAGACCTTTAACGGAATCAATTAGATTAGCAAAAAGAGAAATACAAGCAAATACAAAATAATTAGGTTAGGAGGAGATTTTTAAGTGAAAGAAAATATAGTAGAAAATTCAGGAAGCAATGTAGCTATACCAGATTTATTAATTGGTTCTTCCTCGCCACATATAAGAACAGAAGAAACAGTTGATGGAATAATGCTAGATGTAATAATTGCTTTAGTACCAGCCATGTTAGGAAGTATTTACTTCTTTGGAATGGAAGCAGCAAAGGTATTAATATTATCCATCGGTGCTGCTGTAATATCAGAAGCATTGATTCAAAAAGTTTTTAAAAAGGAAGTAACAATAAAAGATTTAAGTGCTGTAGTAACAGGAATTCTATTAGCATTTAACTTGCCATCAGGAGTGGCTTGGTATATACCAATATTTGGTTCAGTATTTGCAATAGTAATAGTAAAGCAATTATTTGGTGGAATAGGTCATAATTTCATGAATCCAGCATTAGCAGGTAGAGCAGCATTAGTTTCATCATGGCCAGCAGCAATGACAACTTTTATAGCCCCAAGAGCAATAGATGCAACAACAGCAGCAACACCACTTGCATTAATGGAAAGTGGAGGAACATTACCATCAGTAATGGATATGTTTATGGGTAATATTCCAGGGTCATTAGGTGAGACATCAGCATTACTTCTACTAATAGGCGCAGCTTATTTACTGTATAAAGGAGTAATTGATTTAAAAATACCAGTGATATATATAGGTACAACAGTAGCGATGCTTTTTGTATTAGGTGTTGAGCCAGGATTATTAATTTATCATGTATTAGGTGGAGGATTAATATTAGGAGCATTTTTTATGGCAACAGACTATGCATCAGTACCAGTATCATCTAATGGAAAGATAATATTTGCAGTAGGTGCAGGTTTATTAACCGCAATTATAAGAATTAAAGGTGGATACCCAGAAGGGGTTTCATATTCTATATTATTAATGAATGTAGCTACACCTGTAATTGAAAGATATACAGCACCAAAATTATTTGGGAGGGTAGATTAATATGAAAGAGACTATGAGACTGGCAGTAATACTTCTTGTGATTGCTTCAGTGGCAGGTGCCATATTAGCTTTTTCAAATAATGCAACAGCAGGTCGTATAGAAGAGATAAATGCACAAATAACTCAAGAAGCATTGTCAGATATATTTGGAAATATAGATGAGGCTAAGGAATTAGCAGATCAAGATAAAATGAGAGAAGAATATAAAGATTTAAAAGAAATATTTGAGATAATTGAAAATGGAGAATCCAAAGGACACTCTCTAACAGTCTTTTCCAATGGTTATGATGGAGCAATTGAAATGATGGTGGGAATAGACTCAGAAGGCAATATTATGGGAGTAAGACTTGTAAATCATTCGG
Organism: Tissierellaceae bacterium; assembly: GCA_029257065.1. Classification (GTDB taxonomy): domain Bacteria; phylum Bacillota; class Clostridia; order Tissierellales; family Tissierellaceae; genus JARIDA01. Next base: position 10,404 of record JARIDA010000096.1, read on the forward strand.
AAACTCAAGGTATTGGTTCAAAGGCAGATGAGCCAGAATTTACAGATTTGTTTAATGACCAAAATGTAGAAGAAGAAATTGAAGTACAACTTATTTCAGGTGCAACAATCTCAAGTGAAGCTGTATTAAAGGGAACTAATTATGCAAGAGAAATATATAATGAATATGTAATTGATTAATCATACGGAGGTGTAATGATGAAATTTTCACAAATAATGAAAAATGGAATTATCAAAGATAATCCAATATTCGTTCAGTTAGTAGGAATGTGTTCTGTATTAGCTGTAACAACATCTGTTCAAAACAGTTTAGCTATGGGAATGGCAGTTACAGCAGTGCTTATAGGATCAAACTTAGTTGTATCTATGCTTAGAAATATTATTCCAAATACAATAAGAATACCAGCATTTGTTGTTATTATAGCTACTTTTGTTACTGTAATAGAAATGTTTATGGAAGCTTATGCTCAACCGATTTATCAAGCATTAGGTATATTTTTACCATTAATAGTAGTAAATTGTGTAATCCTATCTAGAGCTGAAGCATTTGCTTTTAATAATCCGCCTTTACCTTCAGTAGTGGATGGATTGGCAGTGGGTTTAGGATTTACATTAGGAGTATTTGCATTGGGAACAGTAAGAGAGATTTTAGGAGTAGGAACTTTTTTAGGAATAGAATTATTTGGCTCTAACTTCCCAGCAATTGGAATGTTAATAATGCCAGCTGGAGCTTTTATAGCTTTAGGTATATTAGTAGGAATGTTTAATGCAGTAACAGATAAAAAAGCTTAAGCTGAGAGGAGGAAATCTAAGTGGAATTAACAAAAATATTAATTAGTACGATTTTTGTAAATAATTATGTATTTGCAAGATTTTTGGGAATATGCCCTTTCTTTGGGGTTTCAAATAAAATGGATACAGCAGCGGGAATGGGAGCAGCTGTTACATTTGTAGTAACATTATCTTCTATAATTACTTATTTCATACAACATGCTATATTAGATACATTGGGTTTACAATACTTACAAACCATAGTATTTATATTAGTAATAGCAGCCTTAGTACAATTTGTAGAAGTTGCTCTTAAAAAAATAAGTCCAACTCTATATAATTCATTAGGAGTTTACTTACCACTAATAACTACAAACTGTGTAGTATTAGGAGTAGCAATATTAAATATACAAGAAGACTATAATTTAATACAAACAATAGTAAATGGTTTAGGTGCTTCAGCAGGATTTGTATTAGCCCTATTACTATTATCAGGAATAAGAGAAGAATTAGTTATAGCGGATGTACCAGAATCATTTAAAGGTTTCCCTATAGCATTAGTAGCAGCAGGATTAATGGCAATTGCATTTTCAGGATTTAACGGACTTGTATAGGAGGGGAGAAATATGAATACAATATTATATCCAGTATTAATACTGGGAGGATTAGGAGCTGTATTTGCGATTCTTCTTTCAGTTGCATCTAATGTATTCGCAGTAGAAGTAGATCCATTAATAGATGCTATTGACAATGTATTACCAGGAGCTAACTGTGGAGCGTGCGGATATCCAGGTTGTGCCGGATATGCTAAAGCAGTAGCAAATGGTGAAGCTTCTTTAACAGCATGTAGTGTTGGAGGAGAACCAGTTGCAACTAAAATAGGAGATATTTTAGGTACAGATGCAGGAGATATAGAAAGAGAAGTGGCAGTAGTCTTATGTCAAGGAGATTGTGAAACAGCAAAAGAGAAATTTATATACGATGGAATAGCAGATTGTAGATCAGCAGCATCAATCCAAGGTGGAAGCAAAGCTTGTAGTTTTGGATGTTTAGGTTGTGGAACTTGTGTAGATGCCTGTGATTTTGATGCTATAGAAATAGTAAATGGTGTAGCAATAATAGATAAGGACAAATGTGTTGCTTGTGGAAAATGTATACCAGCTTGTCCAAAGGACATAATAGAATTTGTTCCATATGACAAAGAATATATTGTAAAATGCATGAGTACAGAAGCAGGAAAAGATGTTAGACAATCTTGTTCTGTAGGATGTATAGGATGTCAATTATGTGTTAAGGCATGTCCAAAAGACGCAATAACATTTGACAACTTTTTAGCAAAAATAGACTATGATAAATGTATTAATTGTAGTATATGTGCAGGAAAGTGTCCTACAAAAGCAATATTTCCAGGAATGACAAAGAAAGAGCAAATGGAAATGGAAAAAGCTAAAGAATTAGAAGAAGAGAAAATAGAAACTGAATAAAATAAATAATAGAGAAAAGCGGATAATTAATATTAATTATCCGCTTTTTTATATTGTTTTAATCTATATAGGATTATGTAATAACAAACTTGTAAATACATTTTATAAATGATAAACTACTAAGTGTATGTGTCTTATTAAAATATACAAAAAGAGGAGAGATATGTTAACAACAGCCGATAAGATTTTAATTTTATCTATTATAGTTTTTAGTATATTTCTAACTATTTACTTTGGTCAAGAACTGTCTGGTTATAATAGTAAATTATTAATAATAAAAATAGATGGTGAAGATTATAAAAGAATAAAATTAGATGAAAATATAAAAAAGAAAGAAATTCCAATTCAATCAGAATATGGATATAATTTAATAGAAATACATGAGGGTAAAGTAAGAGTCAAAGAGGCCTCTTGCAAAGATAAATTGGATGTACTACAAGGTCAAATTTCTGAAATAGGAGATATTATAGTTTGTTTACCAAATAGACTTACTATAGAGATTGATGGAATTAAAAAAGATAATGAGATTGATAGATTAAGTAGATAGGTGGAAATATGTTAAAAATGAGAAGAAATATATATCTATCCCTACTGGTTGCTAGTAGTCTTGCTTTGTCAGTAATAGAATCAATGATTCCATTACCTATACTAATACCAGGAGCCAAATTAGGGCTAGCAAATATAGTTATATTGACAAGTATATTTATATTTGGATATAAGGAAGCAATGAAAATAACTATATTAAAGAGTATATTATTAATGCTAGTTTCTGGAAATGTTATAGGTATGATGTATAGTTTAACAGCAGGGGTAGCTAGTTGTCTTATAATGAGTTTGGTTCATAATATGTTTTATGAAAAAAAGAAAATATTTAGTATGATTGGTATTAGTATATTTGGATCCATCACTCACAATATTGTTCAGGTATCAGTAGCTGTTTTAGTTTTAAAAAATTCTAAAATATATAGTTACTTGCCTTTTTTATTAATAATATCTCTATTTACAGGATATTTTGTAGGATTATCATCAAAATTTATAACTGATAAACTTAAAAAGAATTTAAATGAAATTAGTTAGGAGATAATATGAAAGAAATTATATTAGCATCATCATCACCTAGAAGACGAGAAATTCTAGAAAAATTTGGATTTAAACCAACTATAATAAAACCTGAAATACAAGAAAAAGTCTGGTCAGAGGATAGTCCAGCTCAAATAGTTATGGGATTATCTTTTGAAAAAGCTTTTTCTGTTTCAGAAGAAGTAGAAAAAGGAAAAATAATAATAGCCTCAGACACTATAGTTGTCTACAAAGATGAATTGTTAGGTAAACCAAAAGATAAAAAAGATGCTTTTAAAATATTGACGAAATTGAATGGTAATAAACACAGTGTAATTACAGGAATAGCAATAATAGAATCTAAAAGTAATAAAAAAATAATAGATTATGAAGAAACTATAGTTGAATTTAAGATTTCTTCCGATGAAAAAATAAAGAAATATATTGATACATTGGAGCCTATGGATAAAGCTGGGGCTTATGGAATACAAGAGTATGGTCAATTATTAGTAAGAAAAATAGAAGGTTCCTACTTAAATGTTGTAGGTTTACCTATAGAGAAGATTGATGATATATTAAAGGAAAATTTTAATATTAATATTCTATAAGGTGGTGTCTAATTATGTATAATAAAGAGTTTATGAATAATTATACTATTAAGGATTTACCAGAAGTAGAGAGACCTAGGGAAAAACTAATAAGATATGGATCAGGGTCATTATCAAATGCGGAATTGATTGCTATAATCATCAGAATGGGAAATAAAAATGAAACTTCTATAGAATTGGGAAAGAAAGTTTTAGCATTGGATGAAAGAGGTTTATCCTATTTAAGAGATTGTACATTAGAAGAGTTGACACAGATAAAAGGTATAGGAAACTCTAAAGCAGCTCAAATACTTGCTGCTATTGAAATAGGTAAGAGAATTAGCTATGAAGATGGAATATCTAAAATGAATATAAACAGTCCAAGAAGTATTGCGAATGTATTTATGGATGATATGAGATATTTACAAAAAGAACATTTTAAAGTAGTATTATTAGATACTAAAAATCAAATAATTTCCACAGAAGAAATATCTGTGGGAACTTTAAATGCTTCTATTGTACATCCAAGAGATGTTTTCAAAATAGCTATTAAGAAAAATTCAAATAGCATGATTCTTTTACATAACCACCCAAGTGGTGATCCTTATCCAAGCCAAGAGGACATAAGTGTTACTAAGAGATTAATAGAAGTTGGAAATATAGTAGGAATAAAAATAATAGATCATATAATAATAGGAGATAATAAATATATTAGTTTTAAAGAAGAAAAACTAATGTAATAATGGGAGGAATAAGGATGAGTATATTTAAAGGATTTGTAAAAAATATGGGTGTGGATTTGGGAACAGCTAATACATTGGTTTATATAGATGGAAAGGGAATAGTAGCTAGAGAACCTTCAGTAGTAGCAATACAAACAGATACTAAAAAGGTTTTAGCAGTAGGTGAAGAAGCAAAGAAAATGATAGGTAGAACACCGGGAAATATAGTTGCAATTAGACCACTTAAGGATGGAGTGATTGCAGATTTTGAAGTTACAAAGAGCATGCTTAAATATTTCATAGGAAAAGCTAGTAATGGAAAAAGCTTTTTCCAACCAAGAGTAGTTGTTTGTGTTCCCTCAGGCGTAACAGAAGTTGAAAAAAGAGCGGTAGAGGAAGCTGCTATACATGGTGGAGCAAGAGAAGCTTATTTAATAGAGGAGCCTATGGCAGCAGCAATAGGAGCAGGTCTTCCAGTGCAAGAAGCGACTGGGAGTATGATAGTTGATATTGGTGGTGGAACAACAGAAGTTGCTGTAGTTTCCTTGGGAGGAATAGTGACATCTAGATCAATTAGAGTTGGTGGAGATGAACTAGATGAATCTATAGTGAGCTTTATAAAAAAAGAATATAGTTTATTAATTGGAGAAAGAACAGCTGAAGAAATAAAGATAAATATAGGAACAGCTTATGATAATAAAGAGGAATTAAATATGGATATAAGAGGTAGAGATATGATAAGTGGGCTTCCAAAAACTTTAAATATAAACTCTAAGGAAATATATGAAGCAATGAGAGAACCTATTAGACATATATTGGATGCTATTAAATCCACATTAGAAAAAACACCACCAGAGTTAGCATCAGATATAATGGAGCAGGGTATAATGCTAACAGGTGGTGGGGCTTTATTAAATGGAATAAACGACTTAATAAATGAACAAACTGGAATACAAGTAAATATTGCAGAAGAAGCCTTAGATTGTGTGGCAATAGGAACTGGGAAAGCACTTGATAATATAGATATACTTAAAAAAACAAATACTAAGACAAGAAGATAGTAAAGTGGTGATAAAATGTCTTTTTTTAGAAGAAATAGAAATAGGATAATAGTTATATTTATAGCTGTTATCCTAATTGCTATGATAGGTGGAACAAATATTGAAAGAGAATCAATAACTAAAGTAGAACGGGTAATTGGAAATTTATTATCTCCAATCAATGGTTTAACAAGCAGAGTTAGTCATGGAATAAATGATAAATTAACAGGTATTAATAGTTTTTTTAGTTTGAGAGAAGAAAATGAAAATCTTAAAAAACAATTATTAGAATTAGAAAATAAGAATAGAAATTATGAAAATATAATTGGTCAAAAAGATTATTTGAAAAATCAAAAGGAGCTAGTTGAAAATACTAATTATGGTTTTAAAGCAGCAAAAGTTATCGGAAAAGAACCGGGAAATTGGTTTGATGTATTTATTATAAATAAGGGAAGTAATAATGGGATTAAATCAGGAGACATAGTAATACAAGGAGTTCAACTTGATAAAGGATTAGTGGTGGAAGGCTTAGTGGGAAAAGTAACTGATGTGGGAGAAAATTGGTCTAAAGTAGTTACGATAGTTGATGAACTGAGCAGTATTGCCTTTAAAACACTTAGGACTCAAGACGGAGGTATATTATCAGGAGATAGAGATAGTAATTTAACAGGTTATTTATTTGATGAAAATGCCAATGTAATCAAAGGAGATGTACTATATACATCAGGAATAGGTGGTACTTTTATAGAGAATTTATATATTGGAGAAGTAGAAGAAATTATTAATGAAGATGAAGATATGATGAAAGGGATAAAAGTGAAACCAGCAGTAGATTTTAAAAAGATATATGATGTATTTATACTAGATTAAAGATAGGTGATGAAATGAAGATATTAATAATAGGATTACTGGTTATAATTAATTTGATTTTTTCTAGTAGCATAGCACCTTATATATCTATAATGGAGATTGTGCCAAATACAAGTATATTAATACTTGTATCCGTATCCTTAATAGAAAGAAAAATTAATGGAGGAATACTAGGTCTTTTTATTGGATTATTGCAGGATATAATATTTGGCTCTACTATAGGTATTAATGCTTTAGTCTATTTTATAATTGGTTATATTTTAACAAATTCAAATATAAGAATAAGTAGGGACAATTTAACAACTCCTTTATTATTTAGTATTGGAATGATAATACTTTATAATTTACTTTATTTTATAATATTATATTTTACAGGGGTAGAAGTATCTATAATACATTATGTTAGAAAAAAGTTAGTTGTTGAACTTATATATAGTGCTATTTTAATGATACCTATATACAAGGGCATATCAAAAATTTTTATATCTCCAATGATTAAATTTGTTAGAGATTAGAGGTGGAAAATGTGAATTTTAAAAATAAATTAAGAAATAGATATAATATATTGATAATAGTACTTATTATACTTATGTTAATATTAGTGAGCAAATTAGCAGTGTTGACAATAGCGAAAGGTGACTACTATAGAGATAGAGCTGATAGTACTAGAGTTCAAAATATACCAATTACTGCAGCCAGAGGAGAAATACGAGATAGGAATGGTAAGTTAATAGCTGGAAACAAGCCTAGCTTTACAGTTCAATTATTAAAAGGAGAATTGTATAAAAAAGAATATAAAACAGAAGAAAAGAATAATAATCTTTTAAGAATAAGTAGACTTTTAGAAGAAGATGGTGTGAATTATTTAGATGAATTCCCTATAGACTTAAATGTATTTAAATATAGAACAGATGAAGATTATTTAAATGAGGAGAAACAACCTATAGATAAAGTAGTGGATATTATAATCCAAAATAAATTAGTGCCTAATCTATTAAACAGTAAATATATTAATCAGGAATATTTAGAGCATTATAAATTCTACTTAGCTGAAAGAGCAATGCAATCCATAAGGAGAAAAGGTATAGATGTTCCCATATATCTTGTGGATGAGCACAATTTAGAATTTAGATTTGTAGAAGGAGCTGGAATTTTAGATTGGAAAGAAAAAAATAATATTTCTAAAAATTCTACCCCATTGGAAAGTATAGTACAAATTATAGGAAATGATAAGAATATAATTAGAGATTTTATAAATCATCCAATAGGAAGAATGTTGGTCTATAATAAACTACAAGAGAGAAATCTACAGCAAAATCTAATTTTACAGGATTATATATTAAAATATGATGAAGATTTATCTCAACAAAAGAGAACTTTAATGTTAAATTATGACTTTGTGACTAAAGATTCAACGGCAGAAGAGGATTTTATAGGAATATTTAAGGAAGTTTCTTTAAAGAATTTTATGAAAAGTCTTCTAACAGAGACAAATTTTAGAGGCAAGGAGAGATTCTATTCACCTGGAGAAAAGTTATTGGATTTAGTAAAAGAAAATGAAAGAAATTTTCCAGTTAAAATAGATATTTTTGAAGAAGAAGCAGTGTACTCCTATATATCTGAGGATAAAACCTCAGATATTGATGCCTTAGAATATTTATTGGCTTTTGCAGAGGAAGAAGGACTAATAGATGAATTTTTAAATCTAGATGAGATTAGGGGGCCTGCTCAATCACAATTATTGAGAGATGGCGTGAATACAAGAATTTCAATATCAGGTGAATATGAATATATATTTTTAAATAATAAAAAGAAGTTTTATAATACTCATAAGATATATGCTGAAAATGGGGAAAAAAATGAAATAGATATGAATATAGATCCTGAGCATGCCTTTGATAAAGTAAGAGAAAGATTAGAAATTCCAGAGAATTTATCTAAATATGAATCAAGGTCTATTATGCTTTTAAATAATATACTTACTGAGCAAGGCTATTCATCTTATCAGCCTATAAATGTAGCTTATGGAATAAAAAATGATACTGTAGCTAAGATAGAAGAAGGGATGTCAGATATACCTGGTTTAGGAGTATCTATAGAGCCAGTTAGATATTATCCTGAGGGTGAAACAGCAGCACATATAATAGGATATTTAGGTAGAATAAGTCAAGAAAATGAGATTAAAAAATATGTTGAAGAAGAAGGTTATTTTAGAAATGATTTAATAGGAAAAACAGGAATTGAGCAAAGTTTTGAAGAACATTTAAGAGGAGAAAATGGTACTAGAAGAATAGAGGTTGATGCTTTAGGCAATACAACTGCCATTTTAAATGAGGTAAAACCAATACCAGGAGATAATATCTATTTATCCATAGATTTAGATGTTCAGAAAAAAGCAGAAGAGAGTTTAAAACAAACTTTAGATAAAATAAGGGTTGCAGGCACATATGAAAGTGAATGGGGAAGTTATAAATTTGGAACCAATAGATCAAAGGGTGGAATTCCATATAGAAATGCAACATCTGGTTCAACTGTAGCTGTAGATGTAAAAACAGGAGATGTTTTAGCTATGGTTAGTTATCCATCCTATGATCCGAATTTATTCTCAACTGGAATATCAGAATCTGATTGGGCAAGTTTATTCCCGGAAAATGATAAAGATCAATTAGCTCCCAGACCTTTGTATAATATAGCAACTCAGACAGCTGTACAACCTGGTTCAACCTATAAAATGGTTACTGCTCTTGCAGGATTGGAAAAAGGAATAAGTCCAACTCAAACCATTTATGATGGTGGATATGTTCAGTTAGGTGACGCAAGGATGCAATGTCATATATATAAAAATGGTAGAGGTTCTCATGGAAATGTGAATGTTTATAAGGCTTTAGAAGATTCTTGTAATTATTATTTTTACTCTTTAGGCCTGGGAAGAGATCAAAGAAGAGGAATTCCATTAGGAGCAAAAGTAGAAATAGAAGATATAATAGATATATCAACTCAAATGGGTTTAGATGATAAAACAGGAATAGAGATAAACATACCAGCAGAGAGATCAGGTGGAGTGCCTAATCCTAAGTCCAAGCAATTAGGGACAAAAAATATGTTGAGAAACTTTTTAAATGTAAATATAAGAGATTTCTTAGAAGAAGGGCTGGAATTAGAAAAAGAAGAGTTAATAGAATTGGTAGAAGAGATATCAAGTTGGACAGATTATGAAGACTCTTTAACAAAGGGTGAAATTGTGGCTAAGTTGAGAGAATTGGGAGTAAATGGAGAGAAGAGATTATCCAGTACTACTAGAAAAGATTTAGCAGATAGTATTAAATACGACTATTTAGATAGTGCAAACTGGAGTATAGGAGATACACTTAATGTTACTATAGGGCAAGGATATGGTCAGTATACTCCGATTCAAATGGCTAATTTCATAGCTACATTATCCAATGGAGGATATAAAAACAAATTAACCTTAATAGATAATATTAAGAAATATGATAATTCAAAAATAGAATATATAAGAGAGATTGAAAGAGAGAGAATGGATCTTAATAATTATGAGAATTTAAATCATATTAAGCAGGGAATGAAAAATGTATCAGATACAGGAACTTCAAGAAGAACTTTTCAAAATTTCCCAGTATCAACAGGAACAAAAACAGGGACAGCACAAAAAGCAGGTAACAATCCAGTAACCGGAGAAAAATATGATGATTTTGGATGGTTTGTTGGATTTGCACCATATGATGACCCAGAGATTGCGGTAGCTACCGTGTTGTTTCAAGGAGGATCAGGTGGTAGTGCAGGACCTATGACAAGGGATATTATGGCAGAACATTTAGGACTTAATTTAACAGAAAACATAGATGATTTACCTTTTAGAAATAGTTTAATCCAATAGAGCTAATGGGAGGTAATATTTTGGAAAAAGATATTGTTTTATTTCGAGGATATAATGAGGGCGTAAATATAGAAATTAGTAGTTCTAACTATGATGAGATATTAAAAAATTTAGATGAAAAATTAAGAGGAAATATTAACTTTTATCAAGGTGCTAAGATACTGAGTATTTTAGCACCTAAATTAAAGGTGAAGGAAATAATAGAAATAAATTATATATTAAAATATAAGTATAAACTATTAGTCCATGAATCTATAATAGATAATTTAACTAAAAATATAAACTATGATATAATTGAAAAAGAAGATGAAATAGAAGATTTTAAAAAGGATTCTATGGAAACTGATAGTACTAAATTTGTTAACCGAACTATAAGATCTGGACAAATCATTGAATATGATGGAAGTATAGTTATAATTGGAGATGTAAATCCAGGAGCAATACTAAGAGCAACTGGGAATATTATAATTTTAGGAACTTTTAGAGGAGTTGCTCAGGCAGGAATAAATGGAAATAACAATTCCTTTGTAGCAGCCTATAGATTAGAACCATCTCAACTTAGAATATCAGATAAAATAGCAAGGGCACCAGATAAACAGGTATATGATGAATCTATAAATTTACCAGAGATAGCAAAAATAGTTAAAGATGAACTTATTATAGAGCCTTATTTACCAAATAAATAGTAATAGGAGGACATTATAAATGGAAGAGAAAAAGCTAGGAACAGCAATAGTTGTAACATCAGGGAAAGGTGGAGTAGGAAAAACCACAACGTCAGCTAATATAGGCACTGGATTGGCAATGCTTGGTAAATCAGTAGTTATTGTAGATGCAGATATAGGTCTTAGAAATTTAGATGTGGTTTTAGGATTAGAAAATAGAATAGTATACGATTTAGTAGATGTGGTGGAGGGTAATTGTAGGCTTCAACAGGCTTTAATAAGAGATAAAAGACAAAATGAATTGTATTTATTACCAGCTGCCCAAACTAAAGACAAATCAGCAGTATCTCCGGAACAAATGTTAGAACTAGTAAATGATTTGAAAAGAGAATTTGATTTTGTAATAATGGATTCTCCAGCAGGAATAGAACAAGGTTTCCAAAATTCAATAGCAGGTGCGGATATAGCTCTGATAGTAACTACTCCTGAGATATCAGCAGTAAGAGACGCAGACAGAGTAATAGGGCTATTAGAATCGAAAGAGATAAGAGATCCAAAGCTTATAATAAATAGAATAAGGCAAGATATGGTAAGTCGTGGAGATATGATGAACAAAGAAGACATAGTGGACATATTGGCAATAGATTTAATAGGAATAGTTCCAGATGATGAGGATATTGTAATATCAACAAATAAAGGGGAGCCAGTTGTAATAAATGATAATGCCACAGCAGGCAAGACTTTTTTAAATATAAGTAAAAGATTAATTGGAGAAGAAGTTCCTTTCTTTGACTTAGAGGAAAGTAAAGAAGGAAAATTTAGTAAAATAATGAAATTATTATTTAATAAATAGGAGGGTGATATATTTGGGTTTTTTCAGTTTTTTTAAAAGTAAAGATAAAAGTAAAGATGTAGCCAAAGAGAGACTTAAGCTAGTCTTGGTACAAGATAGGTCGGATATATCACCTATTCTATTAGATAAAATAGAGCAGGACTTAATAAAAGCTATATCAAAATATATAGAAATAGATAAAGAGAATTTAGATTTAAAAATCACAAGAATGAGAAAGAAAGACAATACTACAATGTCAGCTTTAGTTGCTAACATTCCATTTACTAGCATAAAGGAATAAGGAAAATTACATAAGAAATTCAAAAAGCTCTAACGCTTTGTTAGAGCTTTTTGGTGCAAAAGGATGAGACTATGAAAAAAAATAATTTGATAATAATCAGTATAATATTAATTATGCTTTTAACCAGCTGTACTAGTGGCCTGGATAATAAGGAAATGGTAAGAACAGAATTTTTAATGGATACTATTGTAGAAATCACTATTTATGGAAGTGAAGACGAGCTTATTATGGACAAAGTTTATAATAGATTGTTTCAATTGGAAAATATTATGAGTAAAACAAAAAAAGATAGTGATATATATAAGATAAATAAAAATTCAGAAAGGCCAATTAGAGTTCAAGAGGAAACATATCAGGTTTTAAAGGAAGCAGTAGATATTTCTAAAAGAACAGAAGGAAAATTTGATCCGACTATAGGACCTTTAGTGAATCTTTGGAATATAAATGATAGTGAAGAAGGAAGAAATTGGATTCCAAAAGGGATAGATATAGATAATGCTAAAAAATTAGTGGATTTTAATAATATAGAGTTTTTAGAAAATAAAGAAATAAGACTTAAAGAGAAGGATATGGAATTGGACCTAGGTGGTATCGTCAAAGGCTTTGCTGTAGATGAAATTGTAAAGATATTGAAGGAGGAAAATATAAAGTCAGCCATGATAGATTTAGGTGGAGACCTGTATGCATATGGAGAAAAACCAGATGGAAGTCCTTGGAATATAGGAATTCAAAATCCAGATATTGAATTAAGAGATTATATGGGAATATTATCAGTTAAGAATAAATCAATTGTAACATCTGGAAATTATGAAAGATTTTTTGAAATCGATGGAGAAATATATCATCATATAATAGATCCTAATACAGGATACCCATCAAATAATGAATTGCTAAGCGTAACTGTAGTTTCTGATAAAGGTATTGAGGGAGATTCCTATTCTACAGCTTTTTATATATTAGGTGTGCAGGAAAGTCTAGAAATAATAGAAGGAATAGATGGAGTGGATGGAATCCTTATTGATAAGGATAAAAAAGTATTTGTAACAAGTGGAATCAAAGAAGATTTTCAACTGAGAGATAAAAAAGGTGAATTTACCATAATAGATTAGTGAGGTAAGATGGATTATATATTTATAGAAAAATCAAAAGGTGATATAAAAGTAGGATATGTAAAAGATGAAAATTTAACAGAGTTTTATCTTGAAAAAGAGAGGACAAAAAGTTTAATAGGAAATGTATATAGGGGAAGAGTTTTAGATATTATAGAAGGAATGAATTCAGCCTTTATTGATATAGGAGAAGAGAAAAATGCATATTTATCCTTTTCAGACTCTATTCCCATAGGTGAAATATATAATAGGAGAACTGGTAAGATTTCAGACTTTTTAAAACAGGGGTCTGACATACTTGTTCAAGTAACTAGAGATAGTTATGATGAAAAGGGAGCTAAGGTAACCAGACATATAGAACTACCAGGAAAGCACATTATATTTAATCCTAAATCTAATAGAATTAATGTTTCCAGAAGAATAAAAAATAAAGCAAAAAGAAATAGACTGGAAGAGCTGGGAAAAAAGATTATAATAGATGATTACGGAATGATAATTAGAACTGCAGCAGAGGAAGTTGAAGAGTGGATAATTGAAGAAGAATACAATAATCTATATAATATTTATGAAAAATTAAAAAGAGAATTAAATTTTATTCCCTGTCCAAAACTTATATATAGAGATTTAAAAGACTGGGAAGAGATTATAAGGGATAGAAAATTAAATCGGATTATAGTTAATGATAGGAAGATATATGAGAATATATTAGAAATTGAAGATCAATATGAATTAGAAATAAAGGATAAAATTCAATTTAACAAAGAATTCTCATTGGATTATAATCTTAATTTAAGTAAACAGTTAAAAAGAGGATTATCCAGAGAAGTCTATCTTAAAAGTGGTGCATCCATAGTTATAGATGAGGTTGAAGCTTTAACAGTTATAGATGTGAATACTAAAAGTTATACAGGTAAATCAAATCTAGAGAAAACTATATTAGAGACAAATATAGAGGCTGCAAAAGAAATATCCAAACAAATCCGATTAAGAAATATAGGTGGAATAATAATAATAGACTTTATTAGAATGGCTAATGAAAATGATATTGAGAAATTGATAAATAAGTTTAAAGATCATATAGAAGAAGATCCTATACAAACTGATATTGCAGGTATGACTAGATTAGGGCTACTTGAGTTAACAAGAAAAAAAACTAGACCTACTCTTGGTGAAATCTTTGATAAGAGTTAAGATTAGATTTTTATTAAATAAAATAATAAAGTCATTGACTTTTAAGCTTATATTTGTTAGAATAAATTAGGTATGAAGCCGCTCAATCTGGGTAGGAAAGCTTTTTTAATAAGCACCTTAGATTGGCGAGACTGGTAAGAGGAGGTGTAGTTGATGTACGCAGTAATAGAAACAGGTGGAAAACAATATAGAGTTGAGAATGAAGATGTACTTTTTGTTGAGAAATTAGAAGTAGAAGAAGGAACAACTGTAGATCTAGATAAAGTTCTTTTAACATCAAATAATGGTGAATTGAAAATAGGAAAACCTTATGTAGATGGAGCTAAAGTTGAAGCTGAAGTTTTAGAACATGGTAAAGATAAAAAAATCGTGGTGTTTAAATTTAAATCTAAAAAGAATTATAGAAAGAAACAAGGACACCGTC
>JARIDA010000101.1 GCA_029257065.1 Tissierellaceae bacterium
AGGAGAGAAAGATATTTGGTAGCTATTCTTAGAGAGCTGGGTTAGGTGAAAGCCAGTAATAGTGACGATATGTAATATACACTCCTAAGTAGATTCGTTAAAAGAGTAATCAAGTAGATGAATCCGGAAGCCCACCGTTATATCCGGGATAGGACTGTTAGGTCTGATTTGAGTGATGACATTGTCGTCAACTAGGGTGGTACCACGGATATATAATCTTTCGTCCCTATAAATATAGCTTAAGTTATATTTATAGAGGCGAAAGATTTTTTTATTTCTCAATATTTCAACCTAACAAAATAGTTATTAAAAATAGGAGGAATTAAAATGAAAAGGAAAAAAAGTTTATTATTAACATTATTAATATCGGTTGGTATTTCACTTTTATTAGTTGCATGTGGTGAAGAAGATATTAGCTTAGAACAGGAGAAGTCTTTGAAAATAGGTATTAATCAATTAGCTGAACATCCTGCTCTTGATCTTGTGAGAGAAGGCTTTAAAGATGGAATAGAAGAATTTGGAGTAAATGCGGAAATAGATTACAAAAATTCACAAGGAGATCTTCCAAATACAATAAGTATTTCTCAAAAATTTGTAAATTCAGAGGTTGATTTGATTTTTGCAATTGCAACATCAGCAGCTCAATCAACAAAACAAGTAGCTGGAGATATACCAGTACTTTTTTCAGCAGTTACAGATCCAGTTGAAGCTGGACTTGTGGAGTCATTTGAAAATCCTGGAAGTACAATAACCGGAACATCAGATGCTAGTCCAATTGAAAGACAGATTCAACTATTTAAAGATTTAGATCCAAATATTAAAACAATAGGAATTATTTTCAATACTGGAGAACCTAATTCCCAAGTACAAATAAAAAATACTACTGAAATTGCTAAAGAATTGGGGATTGAAGTTAAAACAGTAGGAATAACAAATATAAGTGATATGCCACAAGCGGTAGACTCACTGCTTAAAAAAGTAGATGGTGTTTATACTATTACAGATAATATGGTGGCTTCAGCTATAAATCTAGTTGCAGAAAAGGCCAATGAGAAAGGATTAATAACAATAGGAGCAGAGGAGTCTCATGTTGCTGGTGGAATATTGATTACAGATGGAATCAGCTACTATGAATTAGGCAAACAAACTGCTAGAATGGCTAAAGAAATATTAATTGACGGAAAGGATATTTCTAATTTTTCCTGTGAGTTAGCTGAAAACACTTCTAAAGTGTTTAATCTTGAAACCTTAGAAAGTTTAAATTTAGATATAAATAATAAGGCATTTGAAAATGCTAAAGAATTAAAATAGATATAGACTTAACAAAATATAAGTCTTATATAGAATTGGAGAGTTGAAATATGAATGCATTACTAATGACATCTTTTGAACAAGGACTAATATTTTCCATATTAGCCATGGGAGTTTTTATAACAAACAAAATATTAAAAATAGCAGATTTATCAGTAGAGGGAACTTTTCCATTTGGAGCTTTTATATTTGCTAAATTTCTACTTATGGGTGTAAGTCCAATAGTTAGTACTCTATTGGCTTTCCTATTTGGAACACTGGCAGGATTAATGACTGCAACATTCTTTACTAAATTAAAAATCAGACCTATTTTAGCTGGAATTTTAACTATGAACATTTTTTATTCTATTAATCTTAGATTAAATGGTAAATCTAATATACCACTTTTCAATAATGATTTAATCTTTGATTTAGGACCTAAAATCGCTATATTAATTGGAATTATTATATTTGTAAAATTATTGATGGACTGGTTTTTAAAAACAGAAATAGGATATCTTCTAATTGCAACAGGAGATAATGAATCCTTAGTAAAATCTCTAGGAAAAAATAGTGACAACTTTAAAATCTTAGGACTTATGTTGTCAAATGGACTAATTGCTATGAGTGGAGCTTTAATGGCTCAGTCTCAAGGTTTTGTAGATATTACAATGGGTAGATCTATGATAGTTGTTGCACTTGCATCAATAATCATTGGAGATACTATATTTAGTAAGTCAGAGAAATTAAAACCTACAACCAGGGCAATAATAGGTGCTGTTCTATATAAGATAATAGGTGGTATCGCAATAGATTTAGGTCTAGAATCAACAGATTTAGAGGCAATAAATGCTATTATAGTTGTTTTATTCTTAACTTATAATAACTTCTTTACTGATATTCTAGATAAATTTAAAAATAAGGAGGGAAAGACAAATGTTAAAAATAACTAATTTAGATAAAACATTTAATAAAGGAACAGATAATGAAATTCAAGTATTTAAAAATTTCAATTTAGAAGTTAAAAGGAATACATGTTTAGCAATTATAGGATCTAATGGATGTGGTAAAAGTACACTTTTGAATATGATAGGGGGTAATCTATCTTCTGACTCAGGCAGCATTAAAATAAGTGGAGTGGAAGTTTCTAATATGAGCGAAGAAAAAAGATCTAAATACCTGGGAAGAGTTTATCAAGACCCTTCTATGGGAGTCTCTCCTTCTCTTTCAATATTAGAAAACATGTCCTTAGCGGATAAAAAAGGTGGTAGCTTCTCACTTAGAAAACTTATAAATAAAAACCATTTAGAAAAATATAGAGAACTTTTAAAAGATTTAGATCTAGGACTGGAAAATATTATGGATACTAAGGTGAAGTTTCTATCCGGTGGACAGAGACAATCATTATCCCTTGTTATGTCTGCTATGAAACATCCTGATCTTTTACTCTTAGATGAGCATACAGCTGCATTAGATCCAAAGACTTCTGCAGTTGTGATGGGTAAAACAGAAGAGTTAATTGATAAATTCCAAATGACCACTATGATGATTTCACATAATATGAGAGATGCTATAGAATTCTCTGACAGAATAATAATGTTGGATAAAGGCGAAATAGTTTTGGATACCCGAAGTCAAGATATTACTGAAGAAGAACTTCACAATATCTATAGAGATAAAATAAAAGAATCTGTAGCATAAGTTCTATTATTTGGGTATAGAGTAATTAGGAGTGATAATATGAAAGAAATTATAATATTTTCTGATTTTGCTTGTCCTTTTTCTTATATAGGATTTTCTATTATGAATAGACTTAGAAAAGATAGACAGGATATAGAGTTTTACTTTCTTCCTTACATCCTAAATCCAGACCTATCATTAGAAGGTGGAGATTTAGGGGATAATTTAGATGAAAAGACCATTAATCAAGGATTTGAAAGAGTTGAACTTTTAGGATCAGAATATAAGCTTAATTACAATAACAAAAGAAAAATTTTCAATACAAATAGACTTCATTTAGCATCACAATATGCACAGGAAATGGGGAAATTTTTCTCTTTTGCTGAAATTGCATTTAAATATATCTTTGAGTATGGATATAATGTAGCCGATATAAAAACAATCAATAAAATAGGATTTAAAATAGGTCTAGACATTAATGAGATGAATGAAAAAATTGATTCCGGAGAATATGATGATACTTTTGAAATAAGTAAATTAATGTCAGAAACTTATAAGGTAGATTCAGTTCCTACATTCATTGTGGATAAAGAAAAAAAATCTACAGAATTAAAAAGTTATGAAATTTTTATTCAAGACCTATTAAAATAGAAAGCATATTAATATGCTTTCTATTTTTCATACTATATATTATTTAATAAATTAACCATTTCTATAGCTGATATGGCAGAATCATATCCTTTATTACCTGATTTTGTTCCAGCCCTTTCTATTGCCTGTTCTATTGTATCTGTGGTTAGAATACCAAATATTACAGGCTTATCCACTTGCAATGAAACATTTGCTATTCCCTTTGATACCTGACTACACACATAATCATAATGAGATGTAGCCCCTCTAATAACCGTGCCTAAACATATGATTGCGTCATAATCTTTTTCGGCCATTCTCTTTGCCACTAAAGGTATTTCAAAAGCACCTGGTACCCAGGCCAAATCTATATTATCTTTATTTAAACCATGCCTTTTCAATCCATCTATAGCTCCATCTATTAATTTTGAAACTATAAATTCATTGAATCTACCTGCTACAATTCCAATTTTTATATCTCTTACTATTAAATTACCTTCTATTATTTTCATTTTACACTATCCTTTCATAATATGATTCATTTTTAGTTTTTTTGTTTTTAAATAAAAATCATTATTCATATTCTTTTCCATCTCAATTGGTACTCTTTTAGCGATTTTAATTCCATATTTACTAAGTCCTTCTATCTTTGCAGGATTATTAGTCATAAGTTCTAATTTCCCAACTCCTAAATCCTTAAGAATTTGAGCCCCTATACTATAGTCCCTTAGATCAGCAGGAAATCCTAGCTCATGATTAGCTTCAACAGTGTCCCATCCTTCATCCTGTAATGAATAGGCTTTTATCTTATTTATAAGTCCTATCCCTCTTCCTTCTTGTCTCATATACAATAGTATTCCACTAACTCTTTTTTCAATTTCTCTCATGGCTTTATCATACTGTTCTCCACAGTCACATCTATTTGAACCTAGTGCATCTCCAGTTAAACATTCAGAGTGAAGTCTTACAAGGGTTGATTCTTCTTTACATATATCTCCTTTTACCAGAGCTATATGATGCTCATTATTTAATTTATTTATATATCCATACATTATAAATTCCCCATATTTAGTTGGCATTTTTGTTTTTGCCACCTGCTCTACTAAAATTTCATTACTCTTTCTATATTGAACTAAATCTTCAATTGTTACTATTTTAAGATTGTGCTTGTCTTTAAATCTCATAAGATCCTTTATTCTAGACATTGTTCCATCCTCATTCATAATTTCACATATCACACCAACTCCTCTTAGTCCTGCTAATTTTGCTAAATCCACAGCTGCTTCTGTGTGACCTACTCTCTGTAAAACTCCATATTCCTTTGCCATTAATGGAAATATATGGCCTGGCCTTCTAAATTCTTCTGGCTTAACATCTTCATATAATATTTTTTGAATTGTCAATGCTCTTTCAGCTGCAGATATTCCAGTTGTAGTTTCAATATGATCTATGGATACAGTAAAAGCTGTTTCATAATTATCCGTATTGTCCTTTACCATAGGACTTATTTTCAACTTGTCTAATATTTCCCTTTCTGCAGGCATACATACAAGTCCTCTTCCCTCACTTACCATGAAGTTTATATCCTCTTCACTTACAAACTCACCTGCCATTACCAGGTCACCCTCATTTTCTCTATTTGGATCATCCACTACTATAACCATTTTTCCTTTTTTAATATCCTCTATAGCCTGTTCAATACTATTAAATTTGTACATATTAACCTCCTATATAAAGCCATTTTCCATTAGAAATTTACTATCTATTTTAGATTTCTCTTTATTTATATTCTTTAAATTTAATAATTTTTCCACATATTTTCCTAGAACATCACATTCTATATTTATCTCATCTCCTATGGATTTATTTAACAGTGTAGTCACATTTTCTGTATGGGGTATTATTGAAACTTTAAAACTATTCGAATCTACTTCCGCAATGGTTAAACTTATTCCATCCAATGCTACTGATCCTTTATATATAATATACTTTAAAATCTCTGCATCAGATTCGATCGTAAACCAAACAGAATTACCTTCCCTACTTTTATCTAGAATTCTCCCCACAGAATCTATATGTCCTGTTACAATATGTCCTCCTAATCTAGTATTTAGAGTTAATGCCCTTTCTAAGTTCACCTTTGATTTTTTCTCTAATTTTCCTAAATTACTCTTATCTATTGTTTCATTCATAACATCTGCATAGAAAAATTCACTTGATAGATCCTTGACTGTTAAACACACTCCATTTGTACATATGCTGTCTCCTATTTTTGTATCTTCTAATACTTCCTTTGCTCTTATTTTAAGTGTATATTTATCAGCTGAAGATAATACATCTTCTACAATTCCAATCTCTTCAATTATTCCTGTAAACAATTATGTCACCTCTCCCTATAAGCTTCTAATAAAATATCCCCTCCCAAAGATTGAATATTCGCTATATTAAAATTAAAACTCTCAGCTAATTTATCTATTCCTTCACCTCCAACAAAATTTTTAGAATCTCTCCCACCTATTATTTTTGGAGCAATATAGAGATAAAGTTTATCTATTAAATCTGATTCTAACAGGGAATAATTTACGGTTCCTCCACCCTCTATTAAAATACTATCGATCTCCATATTCTTCAGTCTTTTAAACAGTTTTTTTAAATTAATTCTGCCTATTTCTCTTTCAACTTCTATGATCTTTATTCCCAATTCTATTAATTCTTGCTTTTTTTCACTATTGGAGTTTTTTAATGTTGCAATTATGGTTTTAGCACTATCTTGTTTTTTTAAGATCTTAGAATTTATTGGAATTCTCAAATTACTATCTAAAACTATTCTTACAGGATTTTTTCCATTTTCTATTCTACAAGTAAGTCTTGGATTATCTTTAATTACAGTTTCAATACCAACTAAAATTCCTGAATATTTATCCCTAAGTCCATGTGCGTGATTTCTAGATTCTTCTCCTGTTATCCACATTGATTCTCCTGTTTTTGTTGCTATTTTACCATCTAAGGATATTCCTCCTTTTAAAACTATAAAAGGATATTTACTTTTCATATATTTTATAAATATTTCATTTAGCCTCTTACTCTCCTCTTCTAATAAACCTATATGAACCTGGATTCCATTCTCTTTAAGTTTCTTTATTCCCCTTCCACATACTTCTGGATTAGGATCTTTCATACTAATAAACACTTCCGAAATCCCTTCCCCTATTATTCTGTCCACACAAGGTGAAGTTTTACCATAATGGCTACAAGGCTCTAAATTTACATATAAAATTCCTCCTTTGGCTTTTTCCTTACAGCTATCTAATGCATTAATTTCTGCATGTTTACCACCTAACTTTTTATGATAACCTTCACCAATTATTTCTCCATCTTTTACTATCACAGCTCCTACCAAGGGATTTGGATTTACCTCTCCTTTTCCTTTTCCAGCTAAATATATTGCTCTTTTCATAAATTTTTCATGCAATTCCTATCTCCTCCAAAATAAAAAATGCCCTGATAGAATCAGGGCATTTAAAAATATTTATACAGATAGCTATACTAATTGAAAATGCTCTGAAATATAAAAATATTCCAGAGCATAATTAATACACTAATCTTTTCTTCTTTCATCCAGACTATACTGTCGGCTTTGGAATTTAACCAAATCAGCTATTAAGCTCGCGGGCTTTACCGCCGGTAGGGAATCTCACCCTGCCCTGAAGATTTATTTAATTGTAATTCCATTATATACTTAATCTATTTTTTGTCAAACTTTTATTTATTTTTGCTCCCATCCTAATGAACATTGAACTGCTCTTTCCCAATTAGAATATAATCTCTCTCTTTGCTCTTCTTCCATATTAGGAGTAAATCTTTTATTTATCTTCCACCTA
This sequence comes from Tissierellaceae bacterium, assembly GCA_029257065.1. Classification (GTDB taxonomy): domain Bacteria; phylum Bacillota; class Clostridia; order Tissierellales; family Tissierellaceae; genus JARIDA01. The sequence continues at coordinate 7,482 of JARIDA010000101.1, forward strand.
TTAGTTATTTCAGCTTTATCTTCCCAGAATCCTACTGCCAATCCTGCTAAATAAGCCGCTCCTAATGCAGTTGTCTCTGTAACTTCTGGCCTTAAAACTGGAACATTTAATATATCTGATTGAAATTGCATTAAGAAATTATTCGCAACTGCTCCACCATCTACTTTTAATTCTTTAAGTTCTATACCAGAATCTCTTGCATCTTCTTCCATTGCTTGAAGAACATCTCTAGATTGATAAGCTATGGCTTCTAATGCTGCTCTAATTATATGCTCTCTACTTGTTCCTCTAGTCAATCCTATTAAAGTACCTCTAGCATATTGATCCCAATGTGGTGCTCCCAATCCTGTAAATGCTGGCACTAGATAAACTCCGCCTGTATCATCAACTTTACTAGCAAAAAACTCACTATCCGCTGAGTCTCTTACAAGACCTAACTCATCTCTTAACCATTGAATTACTGCACCACCTACAAATATACTTCCTTCTAAAGCATATTCTACTTTACCATCAATACCCCATGCTATAGTGGTTAATAGTCCATTTTTCGATTTTACTGCTTTTTCTCCCGTATTCATAAGAATAAAACAACCTGTACCATAGGTGTTTTTCGCCATTCCAGAATCAAAACATGCTTGTCCAAATAGTGCTGATTGTTGATCTCCTGCTATTCCTGCTATTGGTATTTCGGCTCCACCATAAGTACTCTCATGTGTTACACCATATATTTCGCTTGAAGATTTAACTTCTGGTAAGATTTCTACTGGAATATCCAATTCCTTAAGAATTTTTTCATCCCATTTTAAATCGTTGATATCGTACATCATGGTTCTAGATGCATTGGAATAATCAGTTACATGGGACTCTCCTCTAGTTAAATTCCATATTAACCAAGTATCCATTGTACCAAATAATAATTCACCATTCCTAGCTCTTTCTCTTGAACCTTCTACCTGATCTAATATCCATTTTACTTTAGTCGCTGAGAAATAAGCATCTACTACTAGACCCGTTGTATCGTGAATATATTCACTTAATCCTTTTTTAACTAAGTCATCTGCTATTGATGCTGTTCTTCTACATTGCCATACTATTGCATTATAAATTGGTTTTCCTGTGTCCTTCTCCCAAATCATTGTAGTTTCTCTTTGATTTGTAATACCCATTGCTGCTACTTCATCAGGCCTAACTCCACTTCTCTCAAGAACTTCTCTTGCTACTCCTGATTGAGTACCCCAGATTTCCATCGGATCATGTTCAACCCATCCTGGTTTCGGATAATATTGTGTAAACTCACTTTGTGCCACTTGAACCATATTTCCCTCATGATCAAATAATATTGCTCTTGAACTTGTTGTTCCTTGATCTAATGCCATTATGTATTTCTTTGTCAAATCTTTCTCCTCCTTATATTGATCAATCATTAGCTATTTATATTAATTGCGGTGAAACCAATATCACATATACCAAACATTTTTTGCACTTGTTGATATTCCTATTGCACCTGCATTTAATCCTTGAATAACATCTTCTTTTTCTCTTATTAACCCACCTGCAATAATAGGTACTCTTGTTTCTTTATGTATCTCTTTTATTACCTTCTCCATAAGACCTGGTAGTATTTCTACTGCATCTGTTTTTAATTTTTTTATAGATTCTTTTCCTGATATAAGGGATATTGAATCTAATACAAAAAATCTTTGAATAGTAAATATATTTTGTGCTTTTGCTGCTCTAATGATTCTACTCTTAGTGGAAATTATTCCATCAGGTTTTATCTGTTTATTAATATATTCCATAGCTGAAGTATGTTGAGAAAATCCTTCTATTAAATCTACATGTATATATACTAATTTTCCATTTTCCTTAAGTGTTGTTACTAATTCTTCTAAATTCATTATATTACCTCTTAAAATAAATACTATTTTACAAGGTGAAGCAATTACATCATCTAATTGATCTAGGTCACTTAATGCTGCAATAATAGGATTATCATATATATATTTAAAAAAATCTTTATTCATTAATTATCTCCCTTCAAGTTAATAAGTATTAACTTAAATACTCTATATTTGTTAATTTTTACTCAAAGAATTTCTTATTAAATACTATACTTATCACTATTTCTATGATATTCTAAATGTATAGGAAGTAATTTTTCAGTGTTTTCTGAATACTTTATCTATATAAATCATATACTAAAAGTGTTGATTAGTAAACAGGATTTACTGACTTTAGATATAGTGTATAAATTAGTATCCTAAAAAGATAATTTAATATCTGGTCGAGATAAGAGAGCCGCGAATGTGTCCTTGAGTAAAGGACTAATTTTGGGTTCTCTTTTTTAATGGCTATGTTTAAATAAAATTATAATAAGATTTTCTTAATTAAGAGGAGGAATATATATGTATGATGTAATTATTATTGGAGCAGGTATCTCTGGAACCACTATTGCAAGAGAATTGTCTAGATATGAGCTTGATGTATTAGTTTTAGAAAAAGATAATGATATTTCTAATGGAACTACAAAAGCAAATACAGCTTTAGTCCATGCAGGTTATGATGCAAAAGCTGGAACTAATATGGCAAAGTTCAATGTTGAAGGTAGCGCTATTTATGAAGCATTGTGTACAGAATTAGATGTACCTTACGAAAGAGTTGGTTCCTTAGTTATTGGATTTAATGAGGAAGATAAAAAAACCCTTAAGTCCCTTTATGATCAAGGTATTGAAAATGGTGTTCCTGAAATGTCTATCTTAGATAGAGATGAAATTCTTGAACTTCAACCTAATATATCTAAAGAAGCTTCTACTGCACTATATGCTAAGACTGCTGCTATTGTTGGCCCTTGGGAACTTGCAGTTGCACTTATGGAAAATGCAATGGACAATGGAGTTGAATTAGAATTAAATACAAAGGTTTTAGATATTAATAAAGAAGATGAAGTATTCACTGTAAACACTAATAAGAGAGATTTTAAATCCAAAGTTGTAATTAATGCAGCTGGACTTTTTGCAGATGAAATAAGTCATATGATTTCTAAAGAAGACTTTTCAATAACTCCAGTTAAAGGTGAATATTTCCTTTTAGATAAATCTGTTGGTGACATGGTTAATATGACATTATTCCAATGTCCATCCCCTGATAGTAAAGGAGTGGTAGTTGCACCAACAACTCATGGAAATATAATTATCGGACCAAATAGTGATGCTGTTGATGATAAGGCTGATCTTACTACAACATATGAATATTTAGATTTTGTAAAAGAAAAATCAAAAGATACAATTCCTAGCTTACCTTTTAATAAGAGCATTACAACCTTTTCAGGACTTAGAGCAACTTCTTCTACTGGAGACTTTGTGATTGGAGAGACTGAAGACGTTAAAGGATTGATAAATGTAGCTGGAATAAAATCACCTGGTCTTTCTGCTGCACCTGCTATTGCACTACACATCAAAGAGATTGTTCTCAATATATTAGATGGTGTAGAAATGGATAAAGACTTTAATCCTATAAGAAAACAACAGATTAGATTTGCTGAACTATCTGATGAAGAAAAAAGTGAACTTATTAAAAAGGATAGAAAATATGGTCATGTTATTTGTAGATGTGAAACTATTACAGAAGGTGAAATTGTAGATTCTATAAATAGAAATGCTGGAGCAACTACAGTGGATGGGGTTAAAAGAAGAGTAAGAGCAGGTATGGGAAGATGTCAAGGTGGATTCTGTTTACCTAAGGTTGTTGAAATACTTGCAAGAGAATTAGATAAGGACATGACGGATATTGTAAAAGATAGTCCAGATTCTTATATTTTAACTGAAAAAACAAAATAATCTAGGAGGTGCTTTAATGAAAAATTATGATTTAGTTGTTGTAGGTGGTGGACCTGCTGGTCTGGCTGCAGCAATAAAAGCTAAGGAAAACGGTGTGGATAGTATATTAGTTATTGAAAGAGACAATGGGTTAGGCGGAATTTTAAATCAATGTATACACAATGGTTTTGGATTACATGTTTTCAACGAAGAACTAACTGGACCAGAGTATGCTGAAATTTTTATTAATAAATTAAAAGAAAATGATATTGAATACAAAGTAGAGACCTTTGTTTTAGATATAGATTCGGATAAAGTGGTTAGTGTGATGAATATAGATGATGGTTTTGAAAAAATACAAGCTAAAGCTATTATTTTAGCTATGGGTTGTAGAGAAAGACCAAGAGGTGCTATTAATATACCTGGGACAAGACCAAGTGGAATAATGACTGCTGGTACGGCACAGAGACTTATTAATATGGAAGGATATAATGTTGGAGAAAACATTGTTATTCTTGGATCTGGAGATATAGGCTTAATAATGGCTAGAAGATTTACACTTGAAGGTGCAAAGGTAAATTTAGTAGCTGAGATTTTACCAGAGCCTAGTGGACTTCAAAGAAATATTACACAATGTCTAGATGACTTTGATATACCACTTAAATTAAGTCATACAGTAATAGAAACTATAGGTAAAAATAGACTAGAAGCAGTTATAGTAGCTCAAGTTGATGAGAATTTAAATCCTATCCCTGGGACAGAAGAGGAGATTAAATGTGATTCTTTAATTCTTTCCGTTGGATTGATTCCTGAAAATGAACTTTCTGAAGCTGCAGGAGTTGAAATGGACTCTAAAACCAATGGACCTGTTGTAAAGGAAAACTTGGAAACCACAGTAGATGGAATTTTTGCTTGTGGAAATGTTCTTCATGTTCATGACTTAGTGGATAATGTTACTAAGCAAAGTTATACAGCAGGAGAAGAAG
>JARIDA010000117.1 GCA_029257065.1 Tissierellaceae bacterium
AAGACCTGAAAATGTACTTCTATTTCCGCCCATTACTTGACCTAATCTAGATATTTCAAATATACCTCTATTAATAATAGCTGCAGTGGCATTGTCACCATATCCCAATCCATGTGATATTCCTGCACCTAAAGCAATGACATTTTTAAGTGCTCCACCTAATTCTACTCCTATAACATCTGAATGTGTATAAACTCTGAAATTAATTGTCATAAATATGTCTTGAACTAATTTTGATACACTTTCATCCTCAGATGCAACAATAACCGTAGTGGGCATATCTAGTCCCACTTCTTCAGCATGAGATGGTCCCGATAATACTGCATACTTATTCCCAGGCACTATATCTTTTACAATTTCTGACACACATTGTAAACTATTATTTTCAATCCCCTTTGCTACATTTACTATTATTTGCTCTGGTTCTATATAGTCTTTTATATTTATTAAATTTTCTCTTACACTATGTGTTGGTACTGCTAATACGATTAGATCCTTATCTCTGATTGAATCTATTATTTCATTAGTGGGATTTAATTTCTCTGGAAACTCAATATTCGGTAAATATTTTTTATTCACTCTATCTTTTTTTATCTGCTCATACTGGTCCTTATCTCTTATCCAAATATCAATATCCGTACCCTTATTCGCTAATAATATTCCCAGTGCTGTTCCCCAACTTCCTCCACCTAATATTCCTATTTTATTTTCCAATTAAATCAACTCCATTAAAAGATTTTACTTTCAGTTCCCTTTAATAGTCTAGATATGTTTTCCTTATGTCTGACTACAGCAGAGATAACTAAAAACATAATTGTTAAATTCATCTTTAAGTCTACTGGACTATATAATAAGTTTAAAGCTATAGGAGCAGTTACAACTCCTAATATTGATGCTAATGAAACATATCTAGTAGTTAAAGTTATTACTATCCAAACAAGTAGACATATTAATGCGACCTTCCAATTTAAGGTAAATATTAATCCTAAAGAAGTAGCTATGCCTTTTCCACCTTTGAAGTTCAAAAACACAGGATAATTATGTCCTATTACTACAAATACACTAGCAAGAAGGGCTCCATCAAATCCAATTAAATATCTTCCCAACTGAATAGCTAGGAAACCCTTAAATGCATCCATTATAAAAGTTATTGCTGCTATCCTAACTCCCATTACTCTTAAAGCATTTGTTGCACCAGCATTTCCACTTCCATGTTCTCTTATATCTAAATCTCTTATCATCTTTCCCAGTATAAATGATGAGGAAAATGATCCTATAAGATAAGATCCTAAAACTAATAATAAGATTTTCATAACTATTCTCCCTTTGATCGTTCTTTAAAATCTATTCGTATTGGAACTCCATCAAATCCAAAATGTGACCTTATTTGATTTTCTAAATACCTTATATATGAAAAATGCATAAGATCTTTATTTTTCATAAATATTAAAAATTGAGGTGGTCTTGCTGAAACTTGAGTTCCATAATAAATATTTGCCTGTCTTCCCTTATCACTTGGTGGCTGATTCATCATTATAGCTTCATCTAATATTTCATTGAAAACTCCTGTGCTTATTCTCATATTATAATTATTATTCACCACATTTATCATTTTTAATAATTTATCTACTCTTTGTCCTGTTTTAGCTGATATAAATATTATTGGTGCATAGCTTATAAAACCCAACATAAATCTTATATCGTGTTCAAACTGTCTCATAGTTTCATTATCTTTTTTTATTAAATCCCATTTATTAACAGCTATTATTATTCCTTTACCCTGTTCATGTGCATATCCTGCTATCTTTGTATCTTGTTCACTTACTCCTTCTTCTGCATCTATTACTAAAACACATACATTTGACCTATCTACCGCAGAAAGAGTTCTTATTACAGAATATCTTTCAATTCCCTCTTCTATACTTCTCTTTCTCCTTAGACCTGCAGTGTCTATAAACACATATCTATCATCTCCATAGTTGAAATGTGTGTCCACTGCATCTCTTGTAGTTCCAGGAATATCTGTTACTATAACCCTCTCTTCTCCTAATATATTGTTGATTAGTGAAGATTTTCCAACATTGGGTTTTCCTATAAGAGAAACTCTTATTATATCTTCATCATACTCAGTATCGCTATCTATTGGAAATCTCTCAACGATTTCATCCAACAAATCTCCTAATCCTAAACTAGATTCTGCAGATATTGGAAGTGGATTTCCTAAACCTAATTCATAAAATTCAAATAGTTCATCTGGTGTTTCTCTTCCATCAACTTTATTACAAACTAAAACAACTTCTTTTTTTGACATTCTCAATATATTGCTTATCTCTATATCCGTTGTAGTCAAACCGTCTCTACCATCTACTACAAATAAAATTACATCTGCCGTATCTATTGCTAATTCTGCTTGCATTTTTATATTCTTCATCATTAAATCATCTTCATCTGGATCTATTCCACCTGTATCAATTAGGGTATAATATTTTCCTAACCATTCCCCTTCTCCATAAATCCTATCTCTTGTTACGCCTGGAGTATCCTCCGTTATTGCTGTACGAGTTCCTGTCAACTTATTAAAAAGTGTCGATTTTCCAACATTTGGTCTTCCAACTATACAAACTACTGCTCTATTCATAATTTCACCTCTTTATATTCTTGAACTTCTCTATTCTCTCTTATTATAACATATATCTGTAAAAATACATTAAGCCTACATAATGTAGGCTTAATAATCTAACTTTTATTTTTTTCTAATACAATGGATATTTTGTACATAATCCATTTACCAATTCTTTTATTTTTTCTTTATCTTCTTCCTCTAAAGTAAGATTAATAATCTTTGCTATTACTTTCATATCTTCTTCTTTCATTCCCCTTGTTGTAACAGCTGGTGTTCCTAATCTTAAACCACTAGTTACAAATGGTGATTCTGGATCATTTGGAATTGTATTTTTATTTGTTGCAACTCCTATGTTTTCTAATAATTTTTCTGCTTCTTTTCCTGTCATATTTTTATCTCTTAAGTCAATCAGCATTAAATGAGTATCAGTTCCACCTGAGACTATTCTAAAGCCTTCTTCTTCCAAAGCTTCTGCCAATGCTTTTGCATTATTTATTGTTTGTTCTTGATATTTTTTAAACTCATCTTTTGAAGCTTCTTCAAATGCTACTGCTTTTGCTGCTATTATGTGCATAAGTGGTCCACCCTGTATACCTGGGAATATGGCTTTATCTATTTTCTTTGCATATTTCTCCTTACAAAGAATAGCTCCTCCTCTAGGTCCTCTTAGTGTTTTATGAGTAGTAGTTGTAACAAAATCTGCATATTCTATTGGACTTTGATGTAATCCTGCTGCTATAAGTCCTGCAATATGAGCCATGTCAACCATTAAATACGCTCCTACTTCATCTGCTATTTCTTTGAATTTTTTAAAATCAATTTTTCTAGCATAAGCACTTGTTCCAGCTATTATCATTTTAGGTTTTTCTTTTACAGCTATATCCCTAACTACCTCATAGTCTATTTCCTCTGTCTTATCGTCAACACCATAATCTATAAAGTTATAATAACTTCCAGATATATTAACTGGGCTTCCATGAGTTAAGTGACCACCTTCTGATAAATTCATTCCTAACACCTTATCACCAGGTTTTAGCATTGCAAAATAAACTCCTAAATTGGCATTTGATCCTGAATGTGGTTGTACATTGGCATGCTCTGCTCCAAATAGATTTTTTAAACGGTCTATTGCTAATTGTTCAATCTTATCAACTACTTCACAACCACCATAATATCTTCTTCCTGGATATCCTTCTGCATATTTATTTGTAAGAACACTTCCAGCAGCTTCCATAACTGCCTCACTAACAAAGTTTTCTGATGCTATTAATTCAATATGATTTTTCTGCCTTTTTGTTTCTTCTTCTATTAAATCATAGATTGCCTTATCAATTATTTCCATCTTATCAGTCTCCTTTTATTTACAAAATATTATGCCTATGGTGATTGCTATAATATAATTATTATTTAGTGTATTGCAACATTATTTTAATAAGTTTATCTAATTCTGCTTCACTAGTCTCTCCATTTATATATCCTTTTAAACAGTTATCCATATAATTTTCAAGAACTAAACCGCCTACATTATTTAATGCTGATCTAGCTGCTGACACTTGAACCAATATGTCGCCACAAAATTGTTCTGCTTCAATCATTTTTTGAATCCCTTTGATTTGACCTTCTATCCTTCTAAGTCGCTTCAGTATTGCATCTGTATCTGACACTAAATCACTCCTGCTCTAATATTTCTGTAATTTTTATAGCGTCATCGTCTTTACTTTCTAATTTATCATCATATTTCCTAACTATAAAATATGATATAGCCATTAAAATTATTCCTAATCCAAATCCAAATAATTCATGGTTTTCTACCCCTCTAGGCTTTAAATATTGTGATCCAGCAACTATTCCTAATATTAATGATGCTAGTGGGAATATATATACAAGTATTGTATATTTTAATATATCTTTTGTTTCACCTGTTATCAGAACCTTGTCTCCTACTTTTGCATTAATATTATTTTTAAGCAATAAGGAGTGTCCCATATCACATCCACTACAAGATCCACAATTCTCTCCACATCCAGATATTCTAGTTACTTCTACTTCTACTTTATTTCCGGTTATACTCTTTACAAATCCTATTTGATCCATAATTATTCCTCCAGTCCTACAATATCTTTTATAACTTCTGATGCTATTATTATTCCCATTACAGATGTTAAAAATCCAACACTAGCTGGCAGGGCTTTTCTAGCATCATCAGACTCTATACTCACCGGTTTAGGTTTTTCATCCGACCATACAACTTTTAATTTTTCTATATTTCTCTTTCTAAGTTCTCTTCTCATGACTCTAGCTAATGGACATTCCTTTGTTTCATAAATATCTCCTACATTTAATCTGGTTGGATCTAATTTATTACCTGCTCCCATTGCACTAATAATTGGAATATCCTTAATATTACATTCTTCTACTAAAGATATTTTTCCTGTTATCATATCTATTGCATCTACCACATAGTCATATTGATCAAATGGAAATATATCTTTGTTTTCTGGTAAATATTTTTCCTGATGTATAGTAACTTCTAGTTCAGGATTTATCTCCAATAATCTTGACTTCATAACTTCTATTTTATTCATACCAATTGTTTTTATTGTAGCAGGAATTTGTCTATTTATATTGCTCACATCTATTATATCATAATCTATTAAAACAATACTACCTAAACCTGTCCTAACTAATATTTCTGATGCAAAAGATCCTACACCACCAATTCCAAATACGGCAACTTTTGAATTAGATAGTTTTTTAATTCCTTCAATTCCTAAAAGTCTTTCAGATCGGGAAAACATTTCCTTCAATTTTATCACCTATTTATTTTTCTTTTTTACATCTATATTTAAATCCTCTAATTGACTCTTGCTTACCTCTGTTGGTGCTTCCATCATAAGGTCTGTAGCTGCTTGTGTTTTAGGGAAAGCTATAACATCTCTTATATTTTCAGTTCCTGTTAGCAACATAACTAATCTATCAAATCCGTAAGCAATTCCTCCGTGAGGCGGTGTACCATATTTAAAAGCTTCAATTAAATGTCCAAATTGGTCTTCTGTTTCTTCTTTAGTAAATCCTAAAAGTTCAAACATTTTACTTTGCAGTTCAGAATTATTAATTCTAATACTACCTCCACCTAATTCATCACCATTCATAACTATGTCATATGCTTTGGCTCTAACTCTCCCTGGATCTGAATCTAAGTACTCTACATCTTCATCCATTTGTGCTGTGAAAGGGTGATGTACTGCCACATATCTTTCTTCCTCTTGATCAAATTCAAATAATGGGAATTCAGTTATCCATAACAAATTTAAATCATCTTTATCTATCATTTCTAAGTCTCTAGCAACTTTATTTCTTAAATTTCCTAATGTATTAAATACTATTTCTGGTTGTGCTGCTATTACAAATATAATATCTCCATCTTCTGCTAAAACTCTTTCCTTTATAGATTTTATTTCTTCTTCACTTAAAAACTTAGCTATACCAGATACTACCTCTCCGTCAATAATTCTCAAATCTATTAATCCATGTGAACCATAGTCTTTAGCAAATTTTTCCAGTCTTTTAATTTCTTTGTTGCTGAATTTATCTTGAGCTCCTTTAACATTTATTCCTCTAACTTCTCCTCCGTCAGATATATTTCCACTAAACACTTTGAATTCACTGTCTTTCAGTAGATCTGTTAAATCTATTAATTCCATTCCAAATCTTAAATCTGGCTTGTCCACACCAAATCTTTCTATTGCTTCTTTATGAGTCATTCTCTTTATAGGTAAGTCAATATCTATATCTTTCATTTCTTTAAATATATGCTGTATTAATTTTTCATTTACCTCTAAAACATCATCTACATCTACAAATGACATTTCTATATCAACTTGAGTAAATTCTGGTTGTCTGTTTGATCTTAAATCTTCATCTCTAAAACATTTTGTTATTTGGTAATACTTATCCATGCCTGCCACCATTAAAAGTTGTTTCATCTGTTGCGGTGATTGAGGTAATGCATAAAACTCGCCCTTATTAACTCTACTTGGTACTAAATAGTCTCTTGCCCCTTCTGGAGTTGGTTTTGTTAACATTGGAGTTTCAATTTCAATAAATTTATTCTCATCTAAAAACTCTCTTATTACTCTACCTGTTTTTGCTCTTGTTTTTAATTTTTCCTGCATACTTGATTTTCTTAAGTCTAAATATCTATATTTTAGTTTCATGTTTTCTGAAACTTGATCATCATCTTTTATATATATTGGTGGTGTTTCTGATTTATTTAACACCTTTAACTCTTCTACTAATAATTCAATATCACCTGTTATCATTTCAGGATTTTTTGATTGTCTCTCTCTTACCATACCTTTGACAGCTATAACAAATTCCGATCTAATTTTCTCTGCTTTTTTAAATAATTCCTCTGATATATTATCATCTATTACTAATTGTGTAATTCCAGTAGTATCTCTTAAATCTATAAATATTATGGATCCTAAATTTCTCTCTCTTTGAACCCAACCCATAAGAGTTATTTCTTCACCCTCATTTTCCAAGCTCAATTCTCCACACATATTTGTTCTTCTTAAATTTCCCATTGATTCTATTTTCATTATTTAAAACTCCTCCTTTTGCATAATAAAACCTCTCATCTCTGATTATACAGGACGAGAGGTGATTTCTCGTAATATAGTTATTAGGTAATCCTTTTATATAATCTATATCCTAACTTTTACTCATATAAATATCTATATATATTATATTATACAAAATATAATATTCAAGGTTTTTATCCTTATAATTGTTTATAAACCAGTTTCAAACTATAGTTACAGCTTTACGGCTCTCTCTTTCCTTTTTATCAATTCATCTACTCTATATAAATAATCATGCATACTCTTAAAATTAGGAACTCTATCTATCCTACCATTTCCTTTATAGATTTTTGATACACCACCCATACCTACTGAAATAATAGTTTCTTTCTCCTCCATCATGGAAATATTGTATATACATTCTTTATCTTTTTTTGAATATCCTATGTTTTCTAAATTAGAGACACTCTGTTTTTGTCTATATAAATAATATGGATAATATTCATTTTGAGAGATAAACTCTTTTATAGAATTTGAAATTTCTTCTATATTATCCTCTATTTGTAATTTATATTTGTCAATTTCTTTATTAAATTTAGAATTGGTTTTAACCGCTAATGTATGAATAGTTAAATTTTCTGGATTTAGCTTTTCTAACTCTTTTAATGTATATTCTATTTCTTCCACTCCTTCATTGGGAAGTCCTATTATAATATCCATATTTATAGATTTAAACTCAAGTTCTTTAGCCATTTTATACACATCTATAATCTCTTTAGAGTTATGCTCTCTTCCTATTATATCTAGAGTTTCATCATTCATTGTTTGAGGATTAATACTAATTCTATCTATATTATTTTTTTTTAGCATTTTAAGATAATCCAAATCAATTGTATCTGGTCTACCAGCTTCAACAGTAAATTCTTTAATATTCTCTCTTCCAAAAGATTTGTTTATATATTGGATTATTCTTTCTAAATCCTCTTTTGCTATAGAAGTAGGCGTTCCTCCACCAATATAAACTGTATTAATTTCATGACTTTTCATCATATCTTTAACAGAATCCATTTCATATATTAACGTGTCTATATATTTGTCAATATATTGCTCATACTTATCTATATTTAATGACGGGAATGAGCAATATAAACATCTTGTAGGACAAAAAGGTATACTTATATATAAACTATATTTATTTTTATTTTCTTTAATATATACTTTTTGAATTTCTTCAACCCTTAGTAATAAATCTATTTTTTCATCAAATATTAAATATTCTTCTCTTAAAACATTTCTTATTAATTTCTTATCTATTGATTTCTTGGTTAAGTCATGTACTATTTTCATTGGTCTAATTCCTGTAAGAATACCCCAAGGTAATAGAGAATAAGAATTTGTAGCTTCTATAATAGCTTTTTTAATTGCTATATTTCTTTTCTTTCTTCTGCTTTTTATATAAACTTCAACATCCTCTACGGATTTTTTTGATTCACCAATTAATTTTCCATTTTCATATATTTGTACAATCATATACTCTTGATCTGCTTTCTTTAATAATTGATTATATAATAAGATTCCTCTATCTTGATATTCTTGTATATCTTCAATATATTCAATTTCTTCATACTCAAAAATTATTCTTATTAATTCTCTTAAGTCATGCTTTATATTATGACCTTTTAATAGTACTTTCATTTTAAACACCTATCTTACAAAGGGATTTACTTGTTTTTCTCTTCCAATTGTTGATTGTTCACCATGACCTGGTAAGATCACAGTATTATCTGGATACTGAAATAATTTTTCTTTGATTGAACTAATAATCGTATCAAAATCTCCACCGTAAAAATCTGTTCTACCTATAGAACCTGCAAAAAGCGTATCTCCTGTAATTAAAATATTACCTATAGATAAGCATATTCCACCCTTTGTATGACCTGGAGTATGAATTACTTTAAATTCCATATCTTCAACCTTCAATATTTCTTCATCTTTTAATAATCTATCTGCTTTTAATGAAATTGGTTCTGGAAACATTTGTTTAGAAAAATTAAGATCTTCATCTAATAATTGATCCGCATCATCTTCATGTATTAATAATTCAATATCTAATAATTCTTTTATTTCTGGAACTGCTCCAAAGTGATCCACATGTGCATGGGTTAATAAAATATATTTCAAGTCAATTCCTTCTTTTTCTAACATATTAACTATTTCTTTTCCACCTATGGCAGGATCCACTATAATTCCAGCCTTAGTCTCCTCTGAAAAAATTACATAACAATTTCCTGCAAATCCAGTTTCTGGTATTTTTATTACTTTTACATCCATTATTGAATCCTCCTATATTAATTAAAATGTTTTTTTGCTATCTATCATAATGGTAACAGGCCCTTGATTAATAAGTTCAACATCCATATCAGCAGCAAATTCTCCAGATTCAACTAATATACCTTTTTCTTTACATTTAGATATAAATTCTTCATATATTGTTTCTGCTTTCTCTGGTTTTGCTGAATCTGTAAAACTAGGTCTTCTACCTTTTCTCACATCACCATATAATGTAAATTGTGATATTACTAATATTTCTCCTTTAATATCCATTAAGGATAGATTCATTTTCCCATTATTATCTTCAAATATGCGAAGTCCTAATATTTTATTTACCATATAATCTATGTCCTCATTAGTATCATCTTCGCCTACTCCTAAAAACACTAATAGACCTTTTCCTATTTCACCAATAATCTCCTCTTCAACCTCAACCGATGCTCTTTTAACTCTTTGTACTACAGCTCTCATATTATCACCTCTTATATATTAGGTAGTAACTCTGTATACGTCAATAACACTTTCCATATTCTTCATATCTTTTATAAATCTTTCTAACTCTTTTGTATCCTTTATCTCCAGGGTCATATTTATTATTACAATATTGTCCTTATTTGTTCTGGCATTTAAAGATAATAGGGTTATGTCTGTCTCTGCCATTCTATTAGTTATCTCTGCCAATAATCCTGCCCTATCTGCAGCTTCAATTTGAATTTCTGCTGGATATGCTGCTTCTTCATAAGAGTCCCATTCTACATCTATAAATCTTTCCTTTTCCTCAGCATCTATCATATTTGGACAGTCTGATCTGTGAATTGAAACTCCCCTTCCCCTAGTAATATAACCTATAATATCATCTCCGGGAACTGGATTACAACATCTAGAAAATCTTACTTTTATATTGTCTACACCTTTTATATTTATACCTTGGCTAGGTTTTGATTTTCTTTTTCTTTCAGGAGCTTTTCTTTTAGTCTTTTCTAAAATCTCCTCATCTGTCTGTTTATGTTTCTTTTCATAATCTTCTCTCAATTTAGGGATTATTTGATTTGTATTAGTACTTCCAAATCCTACAGACGCATACATATCTTCTAGTGTACTTAGTCCCATCCTTCTGGATATGGCTTCTAGTTTTTTCTCATCCATAAATTCAGCTACTGGATAATTTAACTTTCTTACTTCTCTTTCTAATATCTCTTTACCCTTTATCATATTTTCATCTTTATCTCTAACTTTAAACCACTGTCTAATCTTACTTCTGGCTTGTTGACTCTTTACTATATTTATCCAGTCTCTACTTGGCCCACTATTAGAAGAAGTTATTACTTCAACAATATTACCATTTTTTAATTTATAGTCTATTGGTACCATTCTACCATTAACTTTTGCACCAACACATTTATTTCCTACTTCAGTATGAACCCTATAGGCAAAATCTATTGGTGTGGATCCATCTGGAAGATTAATAACATCACCTCTTGGAGTAAATACATAAACTTCATCTGTGAAAAAATCTACCTTTAAAGTTTCCATGAAATCCTTTGGATCTTTAAGATCTCCCTGCCATTCCATAAGTTCTCTTAGCCAACTTAATTTATCGTCAAGTTTTTCTTGATTAGAAGAAGCTCCACCTTCTTTATATCTCCAATGGGCAGCAATTCCATATTCTGCTGTTCTATGCATATCCCAAGTTCTTATTTGAACTTCAAAGATTTCTCCCTTTTCTCCAATAACTGTTGTATGAATTGATTGATACATATTAGGCTTAGGCATAGCTATATAATCTTTAAATCTTCCTGGTATTGGTTTCCAAAGATTGTGTACTATTCCCAGTGCTTCGTAACACTCTCTTATCTCATCTACTAATATTCTTATTGCAGTTAAATCAAATATTTGATCAAAAGTTTTGTCCTGTTGCTTCATTTTTTTATAAATGCTATAAAAACTTTTAGGTCTTCCACTTATATCATAATTTATATTCTCTTCTCTTAAATTTCTTCCTAGTAATTGACTAATGTTTTCTATATCTTCTTCTCTTTCAGCTCTTTTTTTAGCTACCTTTTCTACTAAATCATAATACTCCTCCGGATTTAAATATCTTAATGAAAGATCTTCCAATTCCCATTTTATTTTAGATATTCCCAATCTATGTGCTAGTGGTGCATAAATTTCTAAGGTTTCCAATGCTTTTTCTTTTTTCTTAGCATCACTCATATATTCTAATGTTCTCATATTATGAAGTCTATCAGCTAATTTAACTATAATAACTCTAATATCTTTTGACATGGCTAATACCATTTTTCTTAGGTTTTCAGCCTGATTTTCTTTTTTAGTTTTATAAGGTAAATTTTTAAGTTTAGTTACTCCATCCACTAAATGCGCAATTTCAGCATTAAATTCTTTTACCACATCCTCATAAGTTATGTCTGTGTCTTCTATAACATCATGTAATAAACCTGCAATTATGGTTGAACTATCCATATTTAAGTCACATAATATCAAGGCAACATTATATGGATGAATAAAAAAAGGTTCACCTGAGTTTCTTAATTGACTTGAATGGGCTTCTTCTGCAAAATAATATGCTTTTTCTATAAGATCTAAATCTGCATTTGGATTATATTCATTTATTTTATTTAATAATTTCTCTAACATATTTTCACCTTCTTCTCAATTTCATACAAGCTCTATTATCTACTTATTCTATATGATTTTAAAATGGATTGCAAAGTGGTTTTACCTCTGAATTCATTAATTGAAGGATAATAGATGATATCTAATCTTATATCATTTGGTAAACCATTATAAAGATTCTCCAATTCTGATTGTCCATAATTCTCCATTATTAAATCTTCAAATTCTGCTATATCATTAAATATCATGCCTTCCAAAGATCTTCTATCTTCAGTTAATAATGTTAGTTTTAAAACATTTCGATTTTGACCTAACACCCTACCTTCAATTAGTGATATGTTCTTATCCCCAAACAAGGGACGACTATTTCCTTTTCCAAAGGGTTCTAATCTTTCCAATTCTTTTATTAATCTATAGCTTATTTTATCTAAAGCTAAGGGAAGATCTATATATATTTTAGGTACTAAATCATTTTTTGTTAAATTATTATCATTTAACTCTTTTCTCAGTTTATCAATATTTTCTAAATCCAATGATAATCCTGCTGCCATAGGATGTCCACCAAATCGATTTAAAAGATGTTTTCTTTTAGTTAATTCTTCAAAAATATTATAATTTTCTATAGATCTAGCAGAACCTTTGATTCCATCTACTGATTTTGTTAAGACTATTGTTGGCTTATGGTATTTATCCTTTATTCTCCCTGCTATTATTCCAGCAATCGATTCATGAATAGTAGGGTCATATACTACTAATACAGTATCTTTATTTAAATCAGTTTCATCAACTTTTCTTATTATCTTTTCTGTACCATCTTGAGTCATTTCTTTTCTCTCATTGTTTAAAGCTCTTAAGGAGCTAGCCATTTCTTTTGCAGCTTCTTCATCTTTACAAAGTAATAACTCTAAAGCTTTTAGTGCAGTATCAAGTCTACCAGATGCATTTATACTAGGACCTAGTATAAATCCTACATGATATACTCCTATCTCCGTATCTTCCAGTTCAGAAACTTCTATTAATGATTTCAATCCTATATTTTTTGTCTCATTTAACATTTCTAAACCTTTTTTTACTATTATTCTATTCTCATCAACCAAATCCACTACATCACAAATGGTAGCTATTGCAGTATATTCTAAAAAATTAGTCACTTCTTCTTTATTAATATTAAATCTTTCATAGAGTTTTTCTATTAATTTATAAACCACTCCTGCGCCACATAATTTATCAAAAGGATAATTGCAATCCTCTCTTCTTGGGTTTACTATAGCATCTGCATTTACATAAATTAACTCTCTTTTTCCCTCAGATTCAATAAAGGGTAAATCGTGATGATCTGTTACAATAACTGTCATTCCCAATTCTTTAGCATAATCTATTTCTTCTATTGCTGCAATTCCATTATCACAAGTTATAATAGTATCTATACCTGTTTCATAGGCTAGTTTAACCATGTTTTTATTTAATCCATATCCATCATTAACTCGATCAGGAATTTCATAATCCACGATCCCACCACATTTTTTTATACTAGTATACAACATATAAACTGAAACTACTCCATCCACATCATAGTCACCTATAATTCTTATAGTTTTTTTGTTTTTTATTTTTTCTTCTAAAATATCAATACTTATATGGATGTCTTTTAATAAATCCGGACTATGTAATCTATCTAAACTTGGATTTATAAAACTATCTATGGCCCTATTATTATTAATATCTCTATTTAATAATAATTTTGCTGTTATTTCTGGTATTTTAAAATCTCTAGCTATTTTTTTAAAATCTCCTGCTCTATCTCTAATAAACCATTTTTCCAATTTATTCACCTCAATAATAAAATAAAATTTAGATACAATTGTATCTAAATTTTATCGTATTTAACTCTTATCAGTTTGATCTAACTCTTCTATTTCTTTGTTTTTATCTTTTTCATTTTTATTTTCCATTAAACTCTTCATCAATTTATTTTCATCATTTAATAACTCAATCTCTTTTTTTAACTCTTTAATCTTTTTTTTCCAACGCATACTCCTAAAAAAACTTACGAGGAATATTATTAATGCTCCTAGTAGTGCTGATATCAATATTACTAATGCCTGTGATATTATAAACTCAGTCAATATAAAATCTATTATAACCTTATCACTATTACTCAATGCAAATAATCCTATTAATAATGCAAATATCAATGAAAATATAACGCCCTTATCCATGATTTATCCTCCTACTAAATTAGATTAATTTCCATTCCTTTCAGCTAATTCTGCCCATAAAGGTGATGCTATGAAAATTGAAGAATATGTTCCTGAAACTATACCTACCAATAGTGGTAAAGCTAATATTCTAACAGCTTCAACTCCAAATATATAAATAACTACTACAGCTAATAAAGTAGTTATGGATGTATTTATTGTTCTTCTTAAAGATTGCTTTATACTTCTATTAACTATATCCCCCTTATTGTCTTTTTGATATAATTTTAAATTCTCTCTTATTCTATCAAATATAACAATTGTATCGTTTATAGAATATCCTAAGATTGTTAGAATTGCTGCTATAAAAGAACTATTTACTGGTATTCTAAATATAGCATAAAATGATATCATTATAAGTATATCATGAACTAAAGCTATAATAGCAGATATTCCAAAGTTAAGTTCAAATCTTATAGTTATATATATAAGCATACCTATTATTGCTATTCCTGTGGATAGTAGAGCTTTCTTCTTTATTTCACTACCCATTAAAGGTTCGAATTTTTCAGATTTATAATAATCTCCTTCTACTTCATATTTATCAGAGTATATGCTTATTATATCTGTTATTTCATCATTTGATAAATCTAAAGTACTCTTTATTATTAAATTTTCTTTGTTCTCGCCACCATAAACTATACTTGCATCTTCATCATATTCATCTAATACTTCTCTTAATTCATCTGCTTCAATATATTTACCTAAATTCATTTCAATTATAGTACCACCTGTAAAATCTATTCCATAGTTAAATCCTTTCACTAAAATCATAATTATACCTATAACTATAATTATTAATGAAAATACTCTAAATTTATTTTTCTCCTTCATCAGATCCATTTTATCACTCCTTAAGCACCATATATTTTTGTATTACTACCATCACTGAAAGAAACTACTAATCTTAATAAATACTTTGTTATTAAAACAGAAGTTATCATAGAAGCGATAATACCTATTATTAAAGTAACTCCAAATCCTTTTACTGGGCCTACTCCATAATAATATAATACAGCTCCAGCAATAAATGTAGTAAAATTAGAGTCTATGACAGATGTCAATGCTCTTTTGAATCCTGATTCAATAGAAGTTCTCAATGTTTTTCCTACTTGCACTTCTTCTCTTATTCTTTCAAATATTAATACATTAGCATCTACTGCCATACCTATTGATAATATTAGTCCGGCTATTCCTGGTAATGTTAATACCACTCCTAATACTGACATTGTAGTAAGTACTAATAATATATATATAAGCATTGATACAGAAGCTACAATTCCTAGTATCTTATAAACTCCTATCATAAATATAAATATTAATAATAATCCTATTCCTGCTGCAAATATACTTTTTTCAAAGGCTTCTAATCCTAATGTTGGACCTATTACAGAAGTTGTTCTTTCTATCATATCTGCTGGTAAGGCACCTGCTCTTATAAGATTGGCTAAATTAGTAGCTGACTCTATGTCAAAGCCTCCTGTTATAACAGCCTGTCCATCTGTTATAGCTTTTCCACCTTTGTCTACATGCTCTACAGATGGATATGAGATTATCTCTCCATCCAGGACAATATATATTACTCTTTTTTCTATATCTTTTTCATTTATTAATCGTCCTGTTACCTCTGCAAATTTATCTCTTCCATCTTTATCAAATTCTAGAGATACTACTACGTCCCTTTGTCCAGTTCCTCTTTCTTGAAATTTTACATCTGACCCAACTACATTCTTACCTGTTAATATAATTTCACCATCAGAATCAATGAATTGTAATTGTGCGGTTTTACCTATTAAATCCACTGCTTCTTGTGGGTTTTCTATTCCTGCTAATTCCACACGAATTCTATTATCTCCTTCAATTGCAATATTAGGCTCTGATACTCCTAAACTATCAACTCTCTCACTTATTATTGTTCTTGTCTGCTCCATAAGTTTTTTTAAATCTTCACCTTTTGCATCCGTATCTGCTTCAAGAACAACATAAACTCCACCTGCTAAATCTAATCCTAAATTTATAGATTCTTTTAGCGTAGGAATTCTTTTGCCCCCAAACTCTAAACCATTTAATGCTACAAAGATACTTCCTGCTAAAATAGCAATTATCACTAATATAATTATACTATTCCTCGCCTTCATATTATTCCTCCTCACTATTTCATCCCATATTTATTATTTAAACAAACAAAAAGCAGTGGAAAACCACTACTTTAAAGTGATAAATTTAATTTTATTAATATACAGGATAATAAAATCAATTATACCATAATCCACTTAACTTTTAAAGTTAAGCTTTTACAAGCTAAAAAAAAGCTTCCTCTTAGGAAGCTTAAATTTATTCACTTGATACTGTACCAACAGCCCACTTTGATACATCTAGTCTTGTTTTTGTAGATGATGTTTCGATAGTTATCATATCTTCTTTTACAACATTTACTACTCCATGAATACCACCTATTGTTATTATATTGTCGCCTACTCTTAAATTACTAATCATTTCTTCTTTTTTCTCTTGTTGTTTCTTTTGAGGTCTAATCATAAAGAAATAAAGTATAGCAAACATACCTATAGGTAATATTAATGCTCTTAATAAATCTGGCATAGTCACACTCCTCCTTGTTTATATATTACAATATATCATTATACAACATATATTAAAAAATTTCATTGATTTTTATTTATATCCATATTCTTTATAAAACTGATCTTTATATTCCAATAGACAATCATCTTTTATGGATTTTCTTATATTTTCCATAAGTCTTATTAAAAATCTTAAATTATGAATTGTAACAAGTCGAGCTCCTAATATTTCATTTACATTGAAAAGATGTCTTATATATGCTCTTGAGTAGTTTTGACAGGTATAGCAGTCACAATCATGATCCAGAGGAGTGAAATCTCTTTTGAATTTAGCATTTCTTACAACAACTCTCCCCTTAGACGTCATTGCAGTACCATTCCTAGCTATTCTAGTTGGTAGTACACAATCAGCCATATCAATTCCTCTTATAACAGCTTCAAATAAGTAGTCTGGTGTTCCAACGCCCATAAGGTATCTTGGTTTATCCTTTGGTAAAAGTGGTGTTGTATAATCTAAAACTTCGCACATTAAATCCAATGGTTCACCAACACTTAATCCACCTATTGCATATCCTGGAAAATTCATTTCTATTAAATCCTTAGCACTCTGCTCTCTTAAATCCTTATACATTCCACCCTGAACTATACCAAATAAGGCCTGCTCCTCTGTATTCTTATGATGCTCTTTACATCTTTGTGCCCATCTAGTAGTCCTCTCCATAGACTTTTTAGAATATTCATAGTCTGCTGGATATGGAGTACACTCATCAAAACACATCATTATGTCTGAACCTAGGGATGTCTGTATTTCTACTGCCTTTTCAGGACTTATAAACTGTTTAGATCCATCTATATGACTTCTAAACTCCACTCCCTCTTCTTTTATAGTTCTCATGTCTCCTAAACTAAATACCTGAAATCCACCACTATCCGTTAATATAGGCTTATCCCAATTCATAAATTTATGCAGTCCACCAGCTTCTTCTATTAAATCTTCACCAGGTCTAAGATGCAAATGATAAGTATTACTAAGAATTATCTGTGAACCTAATCCTTCTAATTCTTCTGGTGTCATGGTTTTAACTGTTGCTTGTGTTCCTACCGGCATAAATATTGGTGTCTCTATTTCTCCATGTGGAGTTTTTATTTTACCTAATCTTGCCTTAGAGTCTTTAGACTCTTTTATTAATTCAAATTCTAATGCCATTTTCTACCTCCTATTTTATATACATAGCATCTCCAAAAGAAAAGAATCTATACTTTTCTTCAATGGCTACTTCATATGTCTTAAGTATCTCATCTCTATCTACAAATGCACTTACTAGCATTATAAGAGTTGATTCTGGTAAATGAAAATTAGTAATAAGCTCATCTATAATTTTGAATTTATATCCAGGATATATAAAAATATCTGTCCAACCAGATGAAGCCTCTATCCTACCATTATCATCAGCTGCTGATTCCAAAGTTCTTGTACTGGTAGTACCAACAGATATAACCTTGCCACCATTTTCTTTAGTCCTATTTATTTTACCAGCCGCATCCTCTTCTATAGAGTAATACTCAGAGTGCATTTTATGATCTAATATATTATCCTCTCTAACTGGACTAAATGTTCCTAAGCCAACATGAAGAGTTATATATGCTATATTAACCCCTCTACTTTTTATTTCACTTAATAATTCTTCTGTGAAATGTAGGCCTGCTGTTGGTGCAGCTGCTGATCCTATATGTTTAGAATAAACCGTTTGATATCTATCCTTGTCTTCTAAACTTTCAGTTATATATGGTGGCAAAGGCATTTCTCCTAATTTATCTAATATCTCATTAAATATTCCCTCATATTCAAAATTTATATGCCTAGTTCCAGTTTCTGTGATTTTACTTATTTCTCCTTTTAATATACCATTTCCAAATTCTAATATATGACCTGGTCTTGCTTTTTTACCTGGTTTAACCATAACTTCCCAAATATCTCCTTTTACTCTTTTAAGTAATAGGATTTCTATTTTTTCTTCTTTATTTGGCCTGTTTCCATAGAGTCTTGCAGGCATCACTCTTGTGTTATTGAGTACCAAGCAATCTCCAGGGTTTAAATAACTTAAAATATTTTTAAATTTTTTATGTTCTATCTTCTTACTCTCTTTATCCAGTATTAATAGTTTTGATTCTTCCCTGTTTTCTATTGGAATTTGGGCTATTAAATTCTCTGGTAAATAATAATTAAAATCTTCTCTTTTCATAACTCATCTCTCCATTAATATATTTGGACTCCTGGATAATAGTATTTTAATATATCTTCAAAGTCAAATCCTTCTTCTGCCATAACCTTAGATCCATATTGACTCATACCCACTCCATGTCCATAACCATGTCCCTTTATAGTGAATTCATTAGTCATATTCATTGTTTCTAAGTATTCATTTAAAATCTTATTTCTATCTTTTCCAATAGCATTTAAACCATTAATTTTTTCACTCTCTATAACTTTTAAACTATTAGCTATAAAAACTCTATTACTATTTTTTTCTATAGTTTCATCTTTATTTATCATATAAATCTTTTCGGTTTTCTCATTATTCATTTGTGAGTTATTATCCTTTACAATATTAAAATATGTGCTTTTTAAATTTGTTCCACCTAATATTGTTCTAAATCTTGCTCCTGTTATATTTTCACTTTTGTTACTTCCTATAATCTCTAAATTTTTAACTCTTTTACCATCTGATTTTTCTATAATATTAATATCAATTAATTGACCTATATTAATTCCTGCTGAATTTAATTTAGAGGATATTTCATTTCTACTGTATTCTACAGTCCAATTACTATTAGGTGAATTGGTTGAATAGGGATCTTCTCTTGCCATTAAATAATCTCTTTGCCCACCCCAAGCTGATTCACTACTCTCAATAAATCCACCGTTATTCGAATGAAATATCCCTTCAGCTACTTTTCCATTATAATTAATAGTTATTCCACAGGTTAAATCAACTATTTCATTTATCTTCTTGTTTTCACCATCTATTCCTCCATAAACTTGACAATGAGTTGTATTGCATAAGTGAAATCCTTCTTTACTATGTTTAGACATATTGCTTAGAGCAAATGATCTAGAGGCAACTGCTTGGGCTTTTAATGCCTCTGTAGGAAAGCTTGCTCCCATCTCTCTAGGAAGAACTCCATATAAATACTCTTCTATACTCAATCTATTTATTATTCTTCCATTATTTTTAAATAAAAATAATATTTTCCCTCTATATCTATTTGACTTTATTAATATTGGTTCATTATCAACACTTTCAAATAAAACTTCTTCTATTTTCATAGTGCGAACTTCTTTATTTGAAGTATCTCTTATTTCTAGGATTTCTCTATCTAGTATACGAACTACTATTTTTTTATCCTCTATAGTTATTATATTTCTATTAGTTTCTCTCTCTTTAATATGGAATCCACTATCATTTTCTAATGATATATTATCACCTATATTTATATTACCAATACTAATATCCAAATCTTCTGATATTCCTATTCCAGTTATTGGGTTCATCAAAAACATGCTCATTACTAGAATTAAACTAATTATCCATTTTTTCATAATAAACTCTCCTAATCTTCTTCAAAAGGTATATTGAAATGTTCATATGCTCTTTTTGAAATTACTCTTCCCCTTGGAGTCCTATTTAAAAAACCTATCTGCAATAAATAAGGTTCATAAACATCTTCTATAGTGTTCCTCTCTTCCCCTGTAGCTGCTGCAATAGTCTCTACACCTGCAGGCCCACCATCGAAGTTTTCTATTATTGTCATTATTAATTTTTTGTCTGTATTATCCAAACCTAAACTGTCTATTTCTAATATTTTCAATCCTTTTTTTGCAATTTCATAGGTTATAGTTCCATTCTCTCTCACTTGAGAATAATCCCTTACCCTTTTTAATATTCTATTAGCTATTCTTGGAGTTCCTCTTGAACGTTTTGCAATTTCTATTGCACCTTCATTGTCTATCTCTATATTAAGTATATTTGCTGATCTTTTAACTATTTTTGTTAAGCTTTCTACATCATATAGTTCTAAATTTAACATAACTCCAAATCTATCTCTTAATGGAGATGTCAGCAGTCCCGCTCTTGTTGTAGCTCCAATTAGTGTGAATCTTGACAAATCCAATCTTACAGATCTTGCAGATGGGCCTTTTCCTATTATTAAATCCAATGCAAAGTCTTCCATAGCTGGGTAAAGTATCTCCTCTACCGTCCTATTTAGGGTATGTATTTCATCTATAAATAGGACGTCATCATCACCTAAATTGGTCAATATACTTGCTAAATCACCGGGTCTCTCAATAGCTGGACCTGATGTAACTCTAATATTTACTCCCATTTCATTGGCTATTATATTTGCTAATGTAGTTTTTCCCAATCCTGGAGGTCCATATAATAAAGCATGATCCAAAGGTTCTTCTCTTAACTTAGCCGCTTCTATAAATATATCTAATTTATTTTTAACCTTATCTTGTCCTATATATTCTCCCATCCATTTTGGCCTTAGAGTAATTTCATTTTCTAGATCCTCTTCTTTAAACTCACCTGCAATAATTCTATCTCTACCACTATTCATAAACTCACCTTCTCTTAACTAGATAGTTTTTTTAATGTCTCCCTTATAATATCTTCTACTTCCATTCCCCTTATATCTATTTCCTGTATAATTTTTTGTATTTCATATCTTCCATATCCTAATGTAACTAGAGCCATTATAGATTCTTCCATATTATTGGAATCATCATTCATCTCAATATCACTATCTTCAGAGATTAAAATTTCTGATTCATCTATTCTATCTTTCAACTCTAATATCATTCTTTCTGCTGTTTTTTTACCAATACCTGGAGCTTCACACAATATTTCAGTTTGCTTATTTAAAATTGCTCGTTTAATTCTATTTGGACTTAGTGTTGAAAGAACTCCTATAGCAACCTTAGGCCCTATCCTTGACACTAACAGTAATAAATCAAACATTTCTACCTCTTCTTGAGAAGTAAATCCATAAAATAATATAGCGTCTTCTCTTACAATTAGATTTACATATATTAAAACATCCTTTTGACCTACTTCTAAATCCAACATAGATTTATTAGATGTAAATATTCTGTATCCCATATTATTGTTTTGTACAACAATATATTCTTCCCTTATATCTATAACATCACCAATTAAAAAATCAAACAATTCATTCACCCTTTTTCCTTATTTCATTAGAAATTCATCTTTAAATCGCAATGAACTTCCATGACAAATTGCTACTGCAAGTGCATCTGCTACGTCATCTGGTTTTGGTTTTTCTTTTAAATTAAGCAACATTTTGACCATCTCTTGTACTTGATTCTTATCTGCTCTACCATATCCAGTTACTGCCTGTTTTATCTGTAAAGGAGTATACTCATAAACAGATAATCCTTTATTTACCGCTGCTAAAACCTCAACACCTCTTGCCTGTGCTACCATAATTGCAGTTTTGACATTTTTATTAAAAAATAATTCTTCTATTGCTAAGTCATCTGGCTCATACTCTTCTATAACATCTGTTAATTCCTCATAAACTTTCTTAAGTCTTTCAGGTAACAACATTTTAGAACTTGTGCTTATAAGACCATATTCTAAAGCTTTAAAATTATTTCCAGTGCATTGAATAACACTATAACCCACCATGGCAATTCCTGGATCTATTCCTAAAATAATCATTTTTTCCCCTCAATTCATATTAATAATTATATCATAATTACAAATAAAAACTAAGTTAGATTACTAACTTAGTTTTTATCATCTATATCTTTTTAAAACCCTATCATTAAGACCATACCAATAGGATTCCCTATATAATTGTGCTATGTTTTTCATAATTACATTTAAAGAACAATCCAATAATATTTCCAACTCATATTCATCTAATGTATTTTCATTGTCTTCTCTCAATATATGTTTATTTATTGATATTAGTTTAGGTTCTATTATTTTCTCATAATAATTTTCAACTAAATCATGTATATCCATCTTTTCTTTGTTTCTTTCTAATAAGTCATATATTTCCATCTGCAAATTATAAACCTCATATATATTAGTATTGCAGTGATGCAAAAATTCTCTTCTATATAACTTATCAATTGATAAATACTTTATAGTAATACTTTCTAATGTATTAGCAAGATATCTGTTGAAATAACCATCTTTATATCCTTCCAGATATATATATAGCTCTAATCTATTTATATCTTCATGTAACAAATTTGCCACTGATGATGATATAAATTTCTTATCATCTCTATATTTAAATAATCTTGTAATATCTTCTTTTAATCTGTTAATTGAAATGTATTTTGGATATATATTTCTAATATCTTTATCTAAATCATATAAATTTAGCAGGATATGTATAGAGTTTAAATCCTTATTATATAAAAAATTATATTCTAGTTTTTTATATA
>JARIDA010000118.1 GCA_029257065.1 Tissierellaceae bacterium
TTAGTGGATTATGATATAATTGATATAAGTAATATAAATAGACAAATTCATGCTACAATAGAAACGATTGGTATGAATAAAACAGAGGTTATGAAATCAAGATTGTTGGAAATAAATCCTGAATTACAGGTTACTATACATGAAGAGAAATATTTACCAGAAAATAAAGAAATATTTTTCTTCAATCAGTACGACTATGTGGTAGATGCTATAGATATGATAACAGGAAAAATATCCTTAGTAGAGGAGTGTAATTCTAAAAACATTCCAATTATTAGCGCAATGGGAGCAGGCAATAAATTAGATCCGACTAGATTAAAAGTAGGAGATATTTATGAAACGCAAGAATGTCCACTGGCTAGAGTTATGAGAAGAGAACTCAGAAAGAGAAATATAGAAGAATTAAAAGTTGTATGGTCAGATGAAAAACCTAAGCCAGTAAATATAGAATCTGAAGATGTTAGAAAAGCCATTCCAGCTAGTGTTGGTTTCTTAACATCTGTAATGGGAATAATAATAGCATCTGAAGTTATAAAGGATATTGTTGGATTGGAGGAGTAATTATGGATCAAATAGGATTTGTAAAGAGTATATCAGGAAACAGGGTTGAAGTTGAAGTTACTAGAATGTCGGGTTGTGGGGAAAGTTGTGGATCTTGTAGTGGATGTGATATGGGGCACTCCTTATTGCTTAAAAATAATATTAATGCAAAAGTAGGAGACACAGTTTTGATTACAGGTGAAGCAAAAGATATACTAAAATATACCATGCTTATGTATATTTTTCCACTAGCATCATTGATATTAGGTATTTTTGCAGGATCACAATTTTTAGAGCCTAGAGGAGTAGAAAATCATGAGTTAATTGGATTTGCACTAGGAATAATACTCATGGGAATATCATATTTTTTAGTGAGAAAATATGATAATAAATTAGAAAGTAAAGATGATGATGCTATAAGGATTACAGAAATATTAGAGCAGGAGTGATTATAGTGTCAGATACAGATGCAATATTGAAAAGACTTAGAAGAATAGAAGGACAGATTAAGGGTATCCAAAAAATGATTGGAACAGAACAATTCTGTGGTGATATATTGGTTCAAGTATCAGCAGCAAGATCAGCATTGAACAATGTAGGCGGATTAGTTCTTGAAAATTATATGAATAATTGCTTAAAAGCATATATGGATGGAGAAACTAGTGAAGAGGAATTGGATGAACTTATTAAAGTAATGTTACAATACACTAAATAGTGAGTATATAAAAAATACTATGCATGAATATTTTGTAAAAAGGAGACTGATAAAATGGAAAAGATTGATAAAACTATGTATGATTTAATAGAAGAAGAGAAAAAAAGACAGAAAAATCATATTGAATTAATAGCATCAGAAAACTTTGTTAGTGAAGCGGTTATGGAAGCTGCTGGAAGTGTTCTTACAAATAAATATGCAGAAGGATATCCAGGAAGAAGATATTATGGTGGCTGTGAAGTAGTTGATAAAGTTGAACAATTAGCAATAGACCGTTTGAAAGATTTATTTGGAGCAGACCATGCTAATGTACAGCCACATTCAGGGTCAAATGCAAATTTAGGCGTTTATTTCGCAATGTTAAAACCTGGAGACAAGGTATTAGGAATGAACTTATCAGAAGGTGGACATTTAACTCACGGAAGTCCTGTTA
Source organism: Tissierellaceae bacterium (assembly GCA_029257065.1). GTDB lineage: Bacteria > Bacillota > Clostridia > Tissierellales > Tissierellaceae > JARIDA01. The sequence goes on from JARIDA010000118.1 coordinate 1,689, forward strand.
ACATATCTGGAAGTTATTATGACTTCATAGATTATGGAGTTGATAGAGATACAGAAGAAATAGACTATGATGTGGTTAGAGATATAGCTATAAAGGAAAAGCCAAAGATGATAATAGCTGGAACAAGTGCCTATGCAAGAAAAATTGATTTTAAAAAATTTAGAGAAATAGCAGATGAAGTGGGAGCATATTTAATGGTTGATATGGCTCATATTGCAGGACTTATAGCAGCAGGATTACATCAAAGTCCAATAGAGTATGCAGATTTTGTTACAACAACAACTCATAAAACATTAAGAGGTCCTAGAGGAGGAGCCATTCTTTGTAAGGAGAAATATGCAAAGAAAATAGACAAGGCTATTTTCCCAGGAATACAGGGTGGACCACTTATGCATATAATAGCAGCAAAGGGAGTTGCCTTTAAAGAAGCATCTGGAGATGAGTTTAAAAAATATCAAGAGCAAACAATAAAGAATGCAAAAGCATTGGCAGAAGGATTAAAAGACGAAGGATTTAGAATAGTTTCAGGTGGAACTGATACTCATTTAATGTTAATCGACTTAAGAGACAAAAATATGACAGGAAAAAAAGCTGAAGAACTATTAGAGAATATGGGATTAGCAACAAATAAAAATACAATTCCAAATGACCCAGAATCTCCTTTTGTAACAAGTGGTTTAAGACTAGGAACACCAGCTGTTACGACAAGAGGAATGAAGGAAGAAGATATGAAGACAATAGCAAAAATTATTAATCTTACTTTAGAGGAGAAAGATGAAGAAGAAATAAAAAAATTAGTTGAAGAGCTATGTACAAAATATCCTTTATACTAAAATAATTATTAAATTAGACTATTAAGCCTACATTAATGTAGGCTTAATGTATTTTTATCTATATATGTTATAATAGTAAGGAATAGAGAAGTTTAAGAATATAAAGAGGTGAGATTATGAATAGAGCAGTAGTTTGTATAGTTGGAAGACCAAATGTTGGAAAGTCTACACTTTTCAATAAACTTACAGAGACACGTACAGCAATAACAGAGGATACTCCAGGTGTAACAAGAGATAGGATTTATGGAGAAGGAGAATGGTTAGGAAAATATTATACCCTAATTGATACAGGTGGAATAGATCCAGATAAAGATGATTTAATGATGAGAAATGTAAAGATGCAAGCAGAGTTAGCAATAGATACAGCAGATGTAATTTTATTTGTAGTAGATGGTAGAGAAGGTTTAACTACAACTGATGTAGAAATAAGCAATATATTGAGAATGTCAAAAAAAGAAGTTATCTTGGTCTGTAATAAAGTGGATGGAAGAGAAACACCAGATGAGTTATTCGAGTTTTACGAACTGGGTTTAGGAAATCCAATTCCAATTTCTGCAGAATCCAGTTTAGGTTTAGGAGATTTATTGGATGAAGTTGTTGAAAGATTTCCAATAGATAGTGATACTGAATATGATGAGGATATTATAAGAGTCTCGCTTATAGGAAAACCAAATGTTGGAAAGTCTTCACTAATTAATAATATTTTAGGAGAAGAGCGAGTTATAGTAACAGATATTCCTGGAACTACTAGAGATGCGGTGGATACACATTTCAATTATGGAGAAGACAGATATGTGTTTATAGACACGGCAGGACTTAGAAGAAAGAGAAGTATTGAGGAAGGAATTGAAAGATATTCTGTAATAAGAACTCTTTCAGCAGTGGATAGATCCAATGTGTGTGTCTTAGTAATAGATGCAGAAGAGGGAGTAAGTGAACAAGATACAAAAATAGCAGGTTATGCACATGAACAGGGCAAGGGAATAATAATAGCAGTTAACAAATGGGACTTAATAAAAAAAGATAATCAAACCATGAAGCAATTCGAAAATGATATAAGATTTATGCTTGGTTTTATAAGCTATGCACCAATAATATTTATATCAGCTAAAACAGGACAAAGAGTAGATAAGTTATTAAAAATGATAAATATAGTTAATAATAATTATAATATGAGAATAAGTACAGGGGTTCTTAATGAAATATTAGATGAGGCTATTATGATGAATCAACCACCAAGTGATAAGGGAAGACAGGCAAATATTTATTATGGGACTCAAGTATCATCAAGACCACCTCAATTCTTAATATTTATGAAAAATAAAGATCTTATGCATTTTTCATATGTAAGATACCTGGAAAATCAAATAAGATCACATTTTGGATTTGATGGAGTTCCAATAAAGATAGATTTTAAAGAACGATCAAAGGGAGAATAATTATGAAAATCTTATTATTAGTTTTAGGATCTTATCTTATAGGATCATTTTCATCATCATATATACTTGGAAAAATGATAAGAGATTTAGATATAAGAGAACATGGAAGTGGTAATGCTGGTGCAACAAATGCTCTAAGGGTTATGGGAGTAAAAATAGCAGCGATAACCTTTGTAATGGATGCATTTAAGGGTTTTATAGCAATACAGTTAGGTAATTATCTAATTGGATTTGATGGTGCTCTTATAGCTAGTGTCTTTGTAGTTATAGGGCATAATTATCCTATATTTTTAAATTTCAAAGGTGGAAAGGGTATAGCTACTTCCTTAGGAATAATATTAACTTTAAATTGGAAAGTAGCGTTGATGTGTTTAGCTGTTTGGATTTTAATAACTTTAATCACTAAATATGTTTCATTAGCTTCAATAATGGGGGTTGTAACTGCACCTATAGCTTTAAATCTATTGTATTATCCAGTAGATTTAAAGTTGAATTTAACAATTATGTTTTTAGTTTTATCAGCAGTATACAGACATAAGGAAAATATATCCAGACTATTAAATGGAACTGAGAGTAAAATTTTTTAATGGAGTTGATTTGATTGAAAAATAGAATAGGAATATTAGGTGGAGGCAGTTGGGGAACAGCATTAGGTATATTATTGGCCAAAAAGGATAATGAAGTAGATATCTGGATAAGAGATAAAAATCAATATGAACAGATAAAAAGAGATAGAATCAATAAAAAATATTTACCAAATATTAATTTTCCAGAAAAATTAAATCCTAGCAATAACATAATAGATTCAATTAGAGACAAAGATTTAATTATCCTAGCAATTCCAACACATAGCATAAGAGAAAATTTAATAAGTATAAAAGATTATATAGAACCAAAACAAATAATATTAAATGTGTCAAAAGGCATTGAAAATGAAAGTTTACAATGTATATCGGGGATTGTGAAAGAAATAATACCTAATAATAAATATGCAGTATTATCAGGACCATCTCATGCTGAGGAAGTAGGATTAGATATGCCAACTACGGTTATTGTAGCTTCAGAGGATGAGAATATAGCGAAATTAGTTCAAGATATATTTATGACAATTAATTTTAGAGTCTATACCCATTCAGATGTTATTGGAGTAGAATTAGGTGGAGCACTTAAAAATGTAATTGCCTTAGGTGCAGGAATTTCAAGTGGATTAGGTTATGGAGACAATGCTAATGCTGCCATAATTAATAGGGGAATATTTGAGATATCTAGATTAGGTGAAGCTATGGGAGGAAATAGAGTTACATTTTCAGGACTGTCTGGAATAGGAGATTTAATTGTAACCTGTACCAGTGCTCACAGTAGAAATAGAAAAGCAGGATTATTAATTGGACAAGGGTTTAAAGTAGATGAAGCTATAGAAAAAACGGGAATGATAGTTGAAGGAATAAAAACTACTAAATCAGTTTATGATTTAGCAAAAAAATATAATGTAGAAATGCCTATATCAGAAGAAATATATAATATAATATATAAAAATAAGAATGTGAAAATAGCAACAGAATCTCTTATGGGAAGAGATAAAAAAATTGAAATGTATGATTTAATATAACGGTTTTAAAATAAAGAAAATTATGATATACTTGTGTGTATATTGGAGGTAATTATGCTATATTATATAAAAATAATATTAATCACAAGTTTAGTAATTAGCTTAATGGGATTTCTCTTTGCAACAATAAGAGAAAAATATTATTTGAAAAATAATATAATAATAATTGATAATAATTCTCTAACAGAAGATGTTTTTGAAGATATAGATATAAATCAAATGTTTTTCAAAGGTTTAAAAATAAAAACAGGAGATGAATTAAAAATAAAAACAAAGGATAGGACTTATAAGGGAATATTATTAGGAGGTAAATTTAAAGAAGGTGTAATAAAAATCTTAATAAATTCTGAAGAATTGATTGAGTTGGAAGTAAAAAATATAATAGAGGTAAAATTATTAAGAGAATATGGTAAATTCTTTACTCTATAATAATTAAGATAGGTGAGATGATATGAGTTTAAATAGGAATAATAAACCCAAAAGACTTAAAATACCAATGAAATTTTTTTTAGGAGTAGTTTTAACATATTTAATAATTAGAGCTATTCCATATTCTTATTCTAGTTCAAATACATTATTACCAAAAAAAGAAAATTTATTGGAGACTATAGAAACAAAAGGAATATTAATAAAAAAAGAAACCACTTATAATGCTAGTGACAATGGAATGGTAGAAATATTTGTTGAAGAAGGCAATAGAATAAAAGCTGGAACTAAAATAGCAACTTTAAAAAGCTCTGAAGATAGCTCTATGATAGAAGGAGAATTATTTCAGGTTGAAGAATCTTTAAGAGAATTAAGAGATTCGAAAATAGAATTAGATGTTTCGAACAAAAAACTATCTGATGAAGAGTTAGAAAAAAAAGTGATTATGGATATTCAATCCAGTATAAAAAATGATAAATTAGAAAGAATATATATATATAAAGATCAACTGTCTAATATTGGAGTAGAAGGTCAATCATCAGAAAAAGATTTGGAAAGTGATGCCATATCTATATTGGAGGATAAAAGAGATCGTTTAACAGCTGATATGAATGAAAAATTAAAACAATACTATTCTGAAACTGGTGGATTAGTTTCGTATAAAATAGATCTATATGAGGAAGAATACATACCTAAAGATTTTGAAAAATATAACTATGACAGATTAAAAGCAGATATGAGTCAATTGGATCAAAAAATTGAAAGAAATACAACTCAATTTGAGATTGAAATTAATAGCCCAATATATAAGATTATAGATAATTTTGAATGGCATTTAGCTATATTAGTTGATGATTTAAAAGAGATTGAAGAAATTAAAAATGATAATACTGTAACAATAAAAATAGATGAAGATGATAAAAATATAACTGGAAAAGTTGTTATGATAAATGAATTTAAGAATAATGGAGTAATAATATTAAGATTTACTGATAGGCTTCATGATTACTATGATTCTAGAATTATGGATATTAGCATATTAAAATCAAATAAAATTGGATATAAGATGCCAAAAGATGCTATAATAGATAAAGAAGGAGAAATAGGACTTTATATAAAAGATTTAAGTGGAGTTATTAGATTTAGACCTGTATCAATAATAGGAGAAGATAATAAAAATTACTATCTAGAAGCAGGTGATGATAGTGGAAACTTAAGATTAAATGATGATAAAGTTATAAAAACTATAACCAACTTTGATGAGGTTTTTCTAAAACCTGAAAACTTAAGAGAAGGTAGTATAATAAAATAAGTTAATAATAGCAAAAGCTATATTATAGATAAGTTAGAAAACAAAAATTAATAGGAGGGATTAATTTGAGTAATTTTGTAGAGAAAATGAAATTTTTTATAGGAATTGGCGATGAGGAATATGAAGAGGAATATGAACAATATGATAATTATACAGATAATTATGATCAACCAAAAGAAACAACTAAGACAAAAAGAGTAAATAATAATGTGGTTAATCTACATACGAATAGTAATATGAAAATAGTAGTTCATGAACCTTTAAATTATGAAGAGGCTCCAACTATAGTTAATGATCTTAAATTGAGAAAAACAGTTGTTGTAAATTTAGAACAATTGGACTCAGAAGTAAAAAGACAAATCTTTGACTTCATTAATGGAGGGTTATATTCACTAGAAGGAAATATACAAAAAGTTACTACTGATATTTTTGTTTTAGCACCTAATAATGTTGAAATAGATGGATTGAAAGATGATTTAAAAAATAAGGGAATTTTTTCTTGGTAGAAAAGGAAAGGTTTTAATATGATTCTATTTTATCGTGCTGTGGGAAAACTTATTGAAATTATTGAACTGGCCATTCTGATTAGGGTATTTATATCCTTTATAGGTATTGAAAGTAAAAATGTAATTACGGATTTAATATATCAGATTACTGAGCCAATAATGAGTTTTTCTAGAAATTTAATAATAAAAACAAAAATAAACACTGGTTATTTAGATTTCTCACCTATTGTAGCATTTATAATAATGAGAGTTTTCTATAGTTTGTTAGGGAGAGTATTGTTTTAAATGGGAAATAATTTTAATGTTGATAGAGAAGAGTATATATCACATATTCATGATATTGAAGAAATAGCTGATATGAGGAGAGTTTTAGATAAAATAGAGATAGTGCTTAGAACTTATGGTATAGAGTCAACAGATTTTTTAAGTCCATATACAAGGAAATTAGCTAAATCTATTTTAAATAGATTTTTAGAGATTTCCTATAGTGAAATAGGTGGTCTTGAGGATGCGGAGAGACAATCCATATTGATCTATCCTGAGTATCATTATTTAACTGATGATGACTATCCTGTATCAGCTATTAGATTAAAAGGAGATATGGAAGGATTATCTCATAGAGATTTTTTAGGAGCAGTTTTAAATATAGGTATAACAAGAGATAAAATAGGAGATATATTGGTTCACGATAATTATGCAGATATAATAGTAAAGACTGAAATAAGAAATTTTATATTAATTAATATTGATAAAATAGGGAATAATAAATTCAAATCAAGTGAAATTTCTTTTCATGAATTAGAAGAAGTAGAAGATGAATTTAGAGAAATAAACCAAACCTTATCATCAGCTAGATTAGATGTGTATTTAAGTGCTGCTTATAATTTTTCTAGGAAAGTGAGTCAAGGATTAATAGAATCTGGAAAAGTAAAAGTGAATTGGGAACCAGTTGATAAAACTTTTATAGAAGTTCAAGAGGGGGATATGGTCTCAACTCGTGGATATGGAAGATCTAAACTATATTCTATTGATGGGTTGAGTAGGAAAGACAGATTAAAGGTGAGAATAAGAATATTATTATAATGGAGTGGAAATATGATTACACCCTTAGAAATTCAAAATAAAATCTTTAAAAAATCTTTTAAAGGTTATAACAAGCAAGAAGTAGATAGTTTTTTAGAGGATATTTTAAAAAGTTATGAAAATATATATAAAGAAAATATTGAGTTTAAGGATAAAATTGGATCATTATCAGAACAAGTAAGCAAATATAATAATTTGGAAGAAACTCTTAAAGACACTTTAGTATTAGCTCAAAGTACTGCAGATGAAGTAACAAAATCAGCAAGAAAAAAATCAGAGTTAATTATTGAAGAGGCAGAGATAAAAGCTAAGGAAGAGTTGTGGAAATCAGAACTTAGAGTAGAAAAAGTAAATAATGAATATGAAGAGTTAAAAAAAGAAATGATAGTATTTAAAAATAATTATTTATATTTTTTAAAAGCTCAAATGGATTCCATTGGAGAATTTGCAAAGATAGAAGAATTGGAAAAAGATTAGAGTTAAAATTAAATAGATGAACCCAATTTATTCAGAGGCTTAGTGCCTCTTTTTTATTATAAAAAAGGGTTTTGGAGGTAGTAAATGAGTAGAATAGTAAAAATAAACAAAGAGTTAAAAATTGGAGACGGTGGCTTTATTACAATAGCTGGACCATGTTCTATTGAGAACTTAGATCATATGATAGAAACTGTTGAATTTCTATCTAAACAGGGAATAAAATTAATCCGAGGTGGAATTTTTAAACCTAGGACGGATCCAGACTCTTTTCAAGGTATAGGCGAAGAGGGTTTTAAAATATTTAAACAGATAAAAGCAGATTATGCAGTAAGTATAATATCTGAAATAATGGATCCTAGAGATGTAGAAGAAGCTATGGATTATATAGATATTATCCAAATAGGTGCTAGAAATATGCAAAATTATAGTCTCTTAAAAGAAATTGGACGAACAAATAAACCAGTAATGCTAAAAAGAGGAATGAGTGCTACGATAAATGAATGGATAAATGCAGCTAGATATATTGAAAAAGAAGGAAATCCAAATATAATATTATGTGAAAGAGGAATAAGAACCTTTGAAACATATACAAGAAATATACTTGATTTAATGAGTATCCCAATTATAAAAAATGAAACGGATTATCCTATTATAATTGATCCTTCCCATGGGACAGGAAGAAGAGAATTGATAATACCTGCTTCAAAGGCGGCAAAAATATTAGATGCAGATGGAATAATGGTTGAAGTTCATCCTAATCCAGAAAAAGCACTATCAGATGGAGAACAATCACTTGATTTTAAAGAATTTCAAGAATTAAATAAAGAGATAAATAAATTGGATTAGAGGTGAAAGGGAAGATGTTAGTATGGTCTGCTTTTATAATAATATTGGATCAAATTACAAAATATTATGCAACAAGATATTTAAAGGGAATGGACGCAAAATCTGTAATAGGTGATTTCTTTCAACTATCATATGTGGAAAATAGAGGAGCAGCATTTGGGATATTACAAGATAAAAAGATTTTTTTTATTATAATAACATTGATAGTAGTTTCAGTTTTAATATGGACAATGAAAAAATATTCAAGTAAGATGAACATTTTTTTTAAGTTATCTATGGTAATGCTATTAGGAGGAACAATAGGAAATTTTATAGATAGATTGAAACAAGGTTATGTAGTTGATTTTTTAAGTTTCAATTTTGGAAATTATAGTTTTCCTGTTTTTAATCTAGCTGATATTTGTATAGTATTAGGAACTATTCTTCTTATGGGAATTATAACCTTAGACAAAGATGATATATTTTAGGAGGAATTATGGAGACTATTACTTTTAAAGTGGATGAAGATTATTTAGAGAGATTAGATATATATATAAGTGATATGATGAATGAATTATCAAGAAATGAAATACAAAATCTAATAAAGAAAAAATTAGTATTAGTAAATGATAAGGCAGAGAAGCAAAGTTATTCTGTAAAAAAAAATGATTCTATACAAATAAATATTCCTGTAAAAGAAGAGCTAAAATTGATTAAAGAAGATATAGATTTAAATATTATATATGAAGATTCTGATATAGCCATAGTAAATAAGCCAAAGGGAATGGTTGTTCATCCTTCACCAGGACATAAAACTGGTACTTTAGCCAATGGGTTACTATATCACCTAGATAGTTTATCTGATCATAATGGAGATTTAAGGCCAGGAATAGTTCATAGATTGGATAAAGACACTTCAGGAATATTAGTAGTAGCAAAAAATAATATGGCACATGAAAAGCTAGCAGAGCAATTTAAGGCAAGATCTGTAATTAGAAAATATAATACATTAGTGCATGGAATAGTATCGAATAAAAAAGGTATAATAAATGCACCTATAGGTAGGCATCCTGTAGATAGGAAAAAGATGGCAGTTGTAGATGTAAATGGAAAAGAAGCAATTAGTGAATATGTGATACTAGAAAAATTCGATAAATACACTTTTCTAGAAGTAGAGCTTAAAACTGGAAGAACTCATCAAATAAGGGTTCATATGAATTATTTGAATCATCCAATAGTAGGGGATCAAGTTTATTCAAATGGTAGAAATGAATTTGGGCTTAAAAATCAATATTTGCATGCTAGAGAATTATCTTTTATTCATCCCAGAACAGAAAATATAGTTAGATTTGAAGCAGAGCTGCCAGAAGAAAATAATAGAATATTGGAAGGTCTTATTAATAGGAGGGATAGTAGATGTCTTTAAAATCTAAAATATTAGATGATAAAGCTATTTCAAGAGCAATAACTAGAATAGCATATGAGATAATAGAGAGAAATAAGGGTGTGGAAGATCTGATATTGATTGGAATAAAAACAAGAGGTTATCCCTTAGCAGAAAGATTATCAAATAGAATTAGGGAAATAGAAAATATAGACATTCCATTTTATCCATTAGATATAACTTTCTATAGAGACGATTTAAGTCTAGTTGAAGAAAATCCTATAGTTGAAGAAAATATTTCAATTGAGAATATTAATGATAAAAAAGTAGTATTAGTAGATGACGTTATATATACAGGCAGAACTATAAGAGCAGCACTAGACGCATTGATTCAAATAGGAAGACCATCTAAAGTTCAATTAGCAGTATTAATAGATAGAGGTCATAGAGAGCTTCCTATAAGAGCAGATTATGTTGGAAAGAATACACCTACATCTAAATTTGAAAATATTAAGGTTAATTTAGAAGAAATAGATGGCAAAGATGAAATAAATATAATAAAAAGAAAAAACTGACTATCTAAAAGTATAGTCAGTTTTTTCTTGAATAATATACATCTATTTGATAACATGAATATGTATTTAGTAAAAAAGTCTTATTACCGTAAAAATAAAGGAGAATTTATGTTTGAAAAATCAAAGAAAAAAATATTATTTTTAATAATAGCTTTAACCATATTGTCAGGATCAACTTCCATATATGCTCAATCAAAATCACCTATTTCAGATGAACCGATTGAAGGTGAAAAAATTGCAACTAAATATTCTAAGAAAGAATTAATGTCTTCTAAAATACCAATGGATTTAGCACATCAAGATTATTTATATTTAATGTGTGAAAAAAGAGATTTAGATTATATTAAAACTTTGGCAATTATAAGACACGAGAGTACATTTAATCCTAATGTAAGAAGTGGATCTAATTATGGATATATGCAGATACATAGCATGAGGCATAAGAAACTTAGTGAACAATTAAAAACAGCAAATGCACCATATAATCCCTATATAAATATAAACTGGGGTACTAAAATTTTATCTGATCTTTACAAGACTTTTGAAAAAGAAGGATATAGTGGAAATGAGTTAGATAGAGCAGTTTGGTCTTCTTATAATAAGGGTGAATATGGTTTTAGGAGAACTGGTCAAGCTACAGCATATATAAATAGAAACTATACTCATATTAAATGGATTAAAGAAAAATTGGATTTATAAATAAAAACTATCTATGATATCATAGATAGTTTTTATTTTAGTTTTCTTTTTTAAAATTATTAATTGTTTTTCTATTAGGAGTTACAAAAATTGTGTTAAAATCTTCGTATATAGCAAGTCCTGCTTTAGCGCCTCTAGGTTTTCTAACATTTTTCCTTTCAGTATAGTCAACAGGAACATTATTAGATTCACGAGCACTACTATAAAAGGCTGCTAAAATAGCTGCTTCTTCCAAGGTTTTCTCAGATACGGATTTACCTGCATTTCTTATTACCACATGAGAACCAGGCATTTTTTGAACATGTAGCCATATATCCTCTCTATGAGAAGTCTTAAATGTTAAATTATCGTTTTGTCTATTATTTTTACCTACAAAAATACTCATTCCATCACTAGATATATAATGATGTGGTCTTGATTTTATATTTCTTTGTTTTTTATCATTTACTTTACCTTTTATATATCCTTCTTTAATCAATTCTTCTCTAGTTTCATCTAGGTTTTCTACATCACTAGAATTTTCAATTCCTATCATAATATTTTCTAAATATAAAATTTCATCTTTGGTTCTAGGAATTTGTCTTCTTAGTAGAGAAGAGGCACTTTTGAGTTTTGAATATTTTTTATAATATCTTTGAGCATTAATAGGAGCAGATAACTTCTCATCAAGCGGAATAGTTATCATTTCCAAATCTTCATCATAAAAATTTTGCACTTTAACTTCTTTGGATCCAGTTTTTATTCTGTGTATATTAGCAGAAATTAAATCTGCATAGATTTTATATTTCTCTCTATCCAAACTTTCTCTGTATTCGAGTCTTTGATATTTAAGTTTATTAATAGCTCTATCTAAATGAATTTTAGTAGTTCTCCTAAGGGATTGTGCCTTTTGACCTATTCTATCTAGTAGATCTTTTTCATAAAAATAATTATCTAATAAATCAGAGATAGAATCATATTTATCTATTACTCCATTAACCTTCTCATATTGTTTAATTGGTAAGGCATGAAAAGCTAAAATATTATCTTCTTGTTCATTTAAAATTATATTAGGACTAAAATCATTATTTTGTACTCTAGCCATAGATTCTTTAAAACTTTTATATAAAATATTTATTTCATCATTAGTTAATTCTGATATTTTTTTTCTACTATCAAGATCAGCCTGGTAACAGAACTCCCTACTTATTAAGGGACTTAATCCATGATAATTAAAATAGAAGAATCTAAAGATTTGAGTACTGTCTTTTTCAGCATCAATTAATTCTAAGAATCTTTCTTTATTAGTATCTAAGGGATTGTCCTTATCTTGTAATGGTGGAAGATTGTATTTTAAACCAGGAAATACCTGTCTTACCCTACTCATATCTTCAGATACTCTAGTAATTGAATCTATTATTTTATTTGTCTCTTTATCTATAATAATAATATTACTATGTCTTCCCATTATTTCTAAAACTATTCTTTTTTCACTATCAATGCCCAACTCATCTCTAGATGCTATATCTAGGAAGACAATTCTATCCATTAAAAATTGTTCAATATTTAATATTGTAGAACCAATTAAATATTTTCTTAATATCATACAAAACATTGGTGGTTCCATTGGATTTTTTTTATTTTGATCGGTTAGATGAAATCTAGGATTATTATTACTAGCTGAGATTAAAAACTTGTAATTGTTTCCTTTTGATCTAATTTGAATTACTATTTCATCTTTTTCCGGCTGATACACGCGATCAATTCTTCCGCCTACTATATTATTGTTTAATTCACTTACAATTGATCTTGTTACTATTCCATCAAATGCCATAATTATATATACCTCCAATATATTAACTTCTATATATGATTATATCATTATTTGCTTTAAATATGAAATTATCAATAAATCATTGAAAAAGACAAGTATTAACAATAAAAGGTGGAAAAAATTTTGAATAACTAATATAATGTTATGGAGGGAATAAGAGGTGATAATTTGATAAAAAGTATGACGGGATTTGGAAGAGGAGAATATTTAGGAGATAGTTATAATTTCAAAATTGAAATTAAAGCCGTAAATAATAGATATAGTGATATATCCATTAGGATGCCTAGATATATGAATTTTTTAGAAGATAAAATAAAAAAAGAGATAAAAGATGAAATAGGTCGTGGAAGAGTGGATGTCTATATAAATTTAGAATATATAGATGAATCCTCATTAAATATCCAAGTGGATTTGCCTTTAGCTAAAAAATCAATGGAAGCTTTGGAAAATTTAACAGAAGAATTGGATTTAAAAGAAAATATTCGTATAAGTGAATTGATGAATGTTTCTGATTTGATAAAAATAGAGAGAAAAATACTTGATGAGGATGAATTATGGGAATCTTTGAAAAAAGCTTTAAGAGAGGCTGTAGATGATATAGTTCAAATGAAAAAAGTAGAAGGTAATGCACTAAAGATTGATATGTTAAATAGATTAGAGCTTATAGAGTCAACTATTTTTGAAATAGAAAAAAGAGCTTATTTTGTAGTTGATGAGTATAAGGATAAATTAGAGGAGAGAATTGAAGATCTATTGGGTAGTGAAATTAAAATAGATGATGAGAGATTAGCTAATGAAATAGTAATATATGCAGATAAATCTGATGTAAGTGAAGAATTAACTAGATTAAAATCACATATAGATCAATTTAGAAATATTACAAAAGAAGATGAACCTGTAGGTAGAAAACTAGATTTTTTAATACAAGAGCTAAATAGAGAAACCAATACAATAGGTTCTAAATCTAGTGATATAGAAATAACACAGAATGTGGTAGAGATAAAATCAGAAATAGAAAAAATTAGAGAACAGGTACAAAACGTAGAATAAGGGTATAAGAATAGGTAGGGATAATGATTATGAGTTTAATCAATATAGGTTTTGGAAATATGGCTTCTATCAATAGAATTATAGCAGTAGTGGCTCCTGATTCAGCACCAATCAAGAGACTTATTCAAGAAACGAGAGATAAAGGATATCTTATAGATGCAACCCAGGGAAGAAAAACAAGAGGTGTGATTATAATGGATAGCAATCATATTATATTAACAGCTATCCAACCAGAAACTATAGGTGAACGAACTAAAAATAATAAATAAGGATGATGAGTAATGAAGGAAGGTTTTTTATTAGTAATATCTGGACCAGCAGGGACAGGGAAAGGGACAGTTTGTAATGCTCTTTTAGAAAAAGATAAAGATATTATGTTTTCGGTTTCATCTACTACTAGACTTCCAAGAGAAGGGGAAGTAGATGGAGTTAATTATAATTTTATAACTAAGGAAATATTTGAAAAGATGGTAGAAGCGGATAAGTTCTTAGAACATGCTTATGTTCATACTAATTATTATGGTACATCTGAAGAATCTGTTATGAAAGGTGTCGCTGATGGAAAGGTAGTCTTACTTGAAATAGATGTTCAAGGTGCACTACAGGTAAAAGAAAAACACCCAGAAGTTGTTACTATATTTTTATTACCCCCATCCATGGAAGAGTTAGAAAGAAGAATTGTTGATAGAAATACAGAAACCGAAGAAGAGATAAATAAAAGAATGGAAAATGCTTATAAAGAGATTTCACTAGTAAGTAAATATGATTACTATGTCGTTAATGATGATTTAGATATTGCAATTAATGAGATTGAATCAATTGTAAAAGCAGAAAAATTAAGAGTGAAAAGAAATCCTAAAATAGAAGATTATATATTGGAAAAGGGAGGAAATTAAATGTTAAACCCATCGTTTAAAGAATTATCAGAAAAAGGTGATAGTAGATACACCTTGTCAATGTTGGTTGCAAAGAGAGCAAGAAAAATGGTTGATGGTTCCAAGCCGTTAGTTGAAACAGAGTCTAAAAAAGCAGTTACAATTGCACTAGAAGAAGTATTATCAGGAGAAATCACTTATAAAAGACCACCAAGTGAAGAAATAAAATAAGGAGTGGATTAGGTGTTAACAGGTAAGACAATTTTATTAGGAGTAACAGGTGGAATTGCTGTATACAAATCAGCTGATTTAGTAAGTAGACTTAGAAAAGAAAATGCAAATGTAGAAGTAGTTATGACAGAAGGAGCTAAAGAGTTTATAACTCCTTTAACTTTTCAAACAATGTCAAATAATATGGTACACCATAAAATGTTTAATGAAATAACTTCTTATGATGTGGAGCATATATCTTTAGCTAAAAAGGCAGATATGATTGTAATTGCTCCAGCAACAGCAAATACAATTGGGAAAATAGCTAATGGAATAGCGGATAATCTATTGACAACTGTGGTTATGGCCTCAAAAGCAAAGGTGTTAATAGCACCTGCTATGAATACTGTGATGTATGATAATTATATGACCCAAGAAAATATGAAGAAGTTAAAAGGACTGGGCTATGAATTTATAAATCCAGGATCAGGTTTATTGGCCTGTGGAGATATTGGAAGAGGTAAGATGGCAGAACCGGTTGACATAGTTGAATATATAAAGAGTAGTTTTGTAAAAAAGGATTTAAAAGGGAAAAATATAACTATAACAGCAGGACCTACAATAGAGTCCTTGGATCCGGTAAGATATATAACCAATCACTCCTCTGGAAAGACAGGATATTATTTAGCTAAAAACGCTGTAGATAGAGGAGCTCAAGTAAACTTAATTAGTGGTCCTACAAATTTAACACCACCTAAAGATGTGAACTTTGTAGAAGTTAAAACAACTCAAGATATGTTTGATGCAGTAGGAGATTATTTTGATAAAACAGATGTTTTAATAAAATCAGCTGCTCCATCAGATTTTCGTCCAGAAAAATCTAGTGAATTAAAAATAAAAAAACAAAAAGATATTAAAAAAATGACTATTGATTATGTTGAAAATCCAGATATAGTAGCATATTATGGATCTAAAAAGAAGAATCAAATAATAGTAGGATTCGCAGCAGAAACCAATGATCTTTATGAGAATGCTAACAAAAAGATAAAGAGTAAAAATTTAGATTTTATAGTAGCTAATGATATAACTCAAGAAGGTGCAGGTTTCCAAGTTGAAACTAATATAATAACTATAATAGATAATATGGGTAATAAAGAATCTTATCCTAAAATAAGTAAAGAAGAAGTTGCAATAGAGATTTTAAATAAAGTTAAGAATATGTTGTAATAGAGATTTTAAATAAAGTTAAGAATATGTTGTAAATTAAAAGCTAGATAATTATCTAGCTTTTAATTTTATGAAAAGGATTGATTATGTTGACAAGCGTCGCAGAAATAATAGTTGATAATAGAGCAGTTCAGACAGATAGACCCTTTACCTATGCTATAAATCCAAAGATGGAAAATCTTATAAAGGAAGGTATGCGTGTAATAGTACCTTTTGGTAGAGGCAATAGAAATATAAAGGGAATAGTTATTAATATATTAGATGAATTTTCAGGAGATTATAAATTAAAAGAGATTATAGATGTACTTGATGATAAACCTTTGATTTCTAAAGAATTATTAAGTTTAAGTAAATGGATGAAGGAATATTATTTATCATCCTATTTAGATTCTTTGCAAACTGTTTTACCTCCAGGAGATTTTAAAGAGATAGAAACATTTGTTTCTTTAGAGAATGAGCTGGAATTAGAATCTGAAGAGGAAGAAATTATAGTAGAATATCTTAAAGATAAAAAAATGGAATTATTAAGTAAATTAAAAACAGATTTGAATTTGACAGGGATAAATCAAATATTAGAAAAGCTAGAGAATCAGAAAATAATAAAAACCACTATAGATATTTCTACTCGTATTAGTAAAAAGACTGAAAGATGGGTAGAAATATTAAATAGAGAACTTACATTAGAAGAGAGCAGAGAAAGGATTGGAACTAGGGCAAATAAACAACTAGAGATAATGGAATATATTTTCAAAGAAAAATCCTCATCTCTTGAACAAGTCTTAAAGGCAGTTAGTACTACTGATGCAACTGTAAAGGCCTTGGAAAAAAAAGAACTGATTAAAATAACTTATAGAGAGGTTCAAAGAGATCCAATTAAAAGGGAAATAGCGGATTATAAAAAGCATGAGTTAAATAAAGAACAAAAACTGGTTTTTACTGACATGGTGGAAAAAGTCAATGAAGGAGAAAGTAATAGATTTCTGTTACATGGTGTAACTGGTAGTGGTAAAACAGAAATATATTTGCAATTAGTGGAAAAGATGATTGAAGATGGAAAGGATAGTATAATATTAGTACCAGAAATATCCTTAACCCCACAAACCATAGATAGATTTGTTGGAAGATTTCAAGATGATGTTGCAGTTCTTCATAGTGGGCTATCCCATGGAGAAAGATTTGATCAATGGAGAATGATAAAAGAAGGTAAAGTTAAAATTGTGGTAGGAGCTAGATCAGCAGTATTTGCACCATTTAATAATTTAGGATTAATAGTAATAGATGAAGAACACGAAACAACATATAAGTCTTCTAATAATCCGAAATATGATACAATAGAAGTAGCTTCAAAGCGTATAGAGCTTGAAGGAGCATCACTATTACTAGGCTCAGCAACACCTTCCATAGAGACTTACTATAAAGCAAGTAAAGGTGAAATACTCTTATATGAATTAAATCATAGAGTAAATAAAGATGCACTTCCAAATATAGATGTTATTGATATGAGAGAAGAGTTAAATTTAGGAAATAGATCTATATTTAGTAGAAATTTATATAAAAGTATAGAGGAGAATTTAAAAAGCGAAAAACAAACCATATTATTTTTAAATAGAAGAGGATTTTCTACATTTGTATCTTGTAGATCTTGTGGTTATGTTGTAAAATGTGATGATTGTGAAGTTTCTATGACTTATCATCATAATATTAACAGGGTTAAATGTCATTATTGTGGTAAAACAGAAATAAGTCCTGTTAAATGTCCAGAATGTGGAAGTGAATATATAAGATATTTTGGGATAGGTACAGAAAGAGTAGAGGAAATGACAAGAAAATATTTTCCTGAAGCTAGAGTAGCCAGAATGGATGCTGATACTATGGGAAAAAAGGGAAGTTATGAAAAAACTTTGGGAATGATGAAAGAGGGAAAGATAGATATCTTAATAGGGACTCAAATGATTTCTAAAGGATTAGATTTTAAAAATGTAACCTTAGTTGGTATAATAGCAGCAGATACAACTTTAAATTTGCCTGATTTTAGATCCCCTGAAAGAGCTTTTCAATTAGTGACACAGGTAGCGGGTAGAGCAGGTAGAGGAGAATATAAAGGCAATGTTATTTTACAAACCTATGACCCAGATCACTATAGTATTAAATGTTCTAAAGAGCATGACTTTAATAAATTTTATAAGGAAGAAATTAAAATAAGAGAAGAGTTTGAATATCCACCCTATACAAATTTAATAAGTATATTACTTTATGGACGGAATAATATTAGAGTATCTGAATCTATAAATAAGATGGGAAGATTATTAAAAGAAAATATTCACTGGTTGGATCTTGAAGAAATAAATAATATCATGAGTGGTCCTTATCCAGCACCACTTGAAAAGATAAGGAATCAATTTAGATGGCAGATAATATTAAAAATAGAAGATAAATATATGAATCTTATGAAAGAAACTATTAAAAAAATTTGTTTAGAAAATGAATATAATATTAATATGAAGGATATTAAAATGAGTATAGATATAAATCCAAATTCAATATTATAAATTAAGTCGGAAATAAAATAGGAGGAGATTATATGGCATTAAGAGAGTTGAGAATAGATGGAGATCCAATATTAAGAAAGAAATCTAGAGAAGTTGAGAATATTACAGATAGAATAAGGGTTACTTTAGATGATATGTTAGAGACTATGTATCATACAGATGGAGTAGGTCTAGCAGGTCCACAAATAGGAGTATTAAGAAGAATAATAGTTGTAGATGATAGAGAAGAAGATGGTCCTGGACCACTTAAAATGATTAATCCAGTTATACTAAATAGAGAAGGAAGCTGTTTAGATATAGAGGGTTGTTTGTCTGTTCCAAATAGAACTGGAATGGTAGAAAGACCAGAATCACTAACTGTAGAGTATTTAGATGAAAATGGAGAAGAAAAATCTATAGAGGCAGAAGGATTATTAGCGAGAATTATTTGTCATGAAGTGGACCACTTAGATGGAATATTATATGTAGATATAATGGAAGAGGAAATTTTCCCAGAAGAAGGTGAAGATTAATGAAGATTGTATTTATGGGAACTCCAGAATTTGCAGTTCCAACATTGGAAGCTTTATATAATGCAGGTCATTCAATAGACTTAGTAATTAGTCAGGAAGATTCAAGAAGGGGCAGGGGAAAAAAACTACTACCAACAGAGGTCAAGGCTAAGGCTATTGAATTAGGTCTACAGGTCTATCAACCAAAAAATGTAAATTCGGAAGAAGCTATTGAGAGAATAAAAGATTGTGAACCTGATTTCATAGTGGTTGTTGCCTATGGACAAATAATTAAGAAACCAATTTTAGAAATACCAAAGTATGATATTATTAATGTTCATGCATCATTGCTTCCAAAATATAGAGG
This sequence comes from Tissierellaceae bacterium, assembly GCA_029257065.1. Taxonomy (GTDB): domain Bacteria; phylum Bacillota; class Clostridia; order Tissierellales; family Tissierellaceae; genus JARIDA01. Next base: position 21,439 of record JARIDA010000118.1, read on the forward strand.
AGCAGCACCAATACATTGGTCTATTGTAAATGGCGAAACAGAAACAGGAGTAACGATAATGCAGGTAGAAGAAGGACTAGATACTGGCGATATGATATTAAAAGAATCTATTAAAATAGGGAAAGACGATGATGCATCAATAATTCATGATAAATTATCAGAATTAGGTGGTAAAATGATAAATACAGCTATTTCTGGAATTGTAGATGGAAGTTTAAAAAGAGAAAAACAGGATGATAGTCTATCCAGCTATGCATCTAAAATAAATAGGGATTCAGGGGACATTGATTGGAATAAGAATGCACAGGATATAAAAAATTTAATAAGAGGATTTAAACCTTGGCCATCAGCATATACTAAATATAAAGATGAAATAATGAAGATACACAGAGCAAATGCAATAGAGAAAGTTTATGAAGGTGAAACCGGTGAAATAGTACACATAACAGATAAAGCTATATATGTAAAAGCATTGGATAGTACAGTGGAAATACTAGAATTACAGTTTCCAGGGAATAGAAAAATGTCGGTGGAAGATTATTTAAGAGGAAATACAATGGAAAAAGGAGTCATACTAAAGCAATCTAATTAGAAAGAAGGAGATAAGTATGAGAGGATTATATTATGGAATGGAGTATTATAGCTCATGGATTACTTTTGTACTACCTTTTTTATTATTAGCTTTTTATGCACAATATAAAATAAAAAGCACTTATAATAAATTTTCAAAAGTATCAAGTGGTACTGTAAACTCAGGGGCAGATATAGCTAGAATAATATTAGATAGAAATGGTCTTAGAAATGTTAGAGTTAATCAAGTAGGAGGAACATTATCAGATCACTATGATCCTAGAACCAAAACAGTGAATTTATCTAGAGATGTGTACAGAGGTAATAGTATATCATCTGTTAGTATAGCAGCTCACGAGGTTGGACATGCATTACAAGATGCAGAGGAATATATACCTTTGAAAATTAGAAGTGCTATTGTACCAATAGCAAATTTAGGATCTAGATTTGTTTGGCCAATGATATTTTTAGGAGTTGCAATTGCACCATTTTTTATTGAATTAGGAATAGCTCTATTTCTAGGTGTTATATTATTTCAAGTAGTAACACTACCTGTAGAGTTTAATGCAAGTAGTCGTGCAATAGCTCAATTAGAGAATGGAATTATTGAGATGGATCAAATTAATGGTTCGAAGAAAGTATTAAGGGCAGCAGCTTTAACATATGTAACTGCAGCTCTGGTTTCAGTAGGAGAATTATTTAGAATATTGTCAATGACAGAAAATAGAAGAAGAAACTGATAAATAGGGGTCACCCCTATTTATCTTATTATAGGAGGATAATATGATAGCATCAAGAGAAGTGGCATTTAAAGTATTACTTGATATATGGGAAAATGGAGCATATTCTAATTTAAGTTTAAATAAACATATAAGAGAATTTGATGCTTATTCAGATGAAAATTTTATTAGAGAAATAGTTTATGGTGTTTTAGAAAATGAAATATATATAGATTATATAATAGAAAAAATGTCTAAAATAGGATTAAAAAGAATACACAAACATATATTTATATTACTTAGAATGGGAATCTATCAAATGGTTTTTATGGATGGAGTTCCAGATAGAGCAGCAGTTCATGAATCTGTAGAATTATCAAAGAAATATGGAAATAAGGGCTCAAGGGGCTTTGTTAATGGAATGCTTAGGAATTTTTCCAGAAATAAAGAAGATTTATCAAAAATCAGAGTTAAAGATAAAGCAAAAAAAATATCTATAAAATACTCCCATCCAATGTGGATGGTAAATTATTTTATAGAGGAATTTGGATATGAATTTACTGAATCATTGTGCAAAGCAAACAATGAAACTCCTAATTTTACAATAAGAGTAAATGAAATAGTGACAAATAAGAATGATTTAAAAAAGAGATTAATAGATCGAAATTTTGAAGTTAAAGATTCAATTTATTCTAAATCATCAATAATAATTAAAAACCCTAAAAATATAACAGATTTAAGTGAATATAAAGATGGACTATTTAGTATTCAAGATGTTAGTAGTAGTTTGGTAGGAGAGGTGATTAATCCAGAACCATATAGCAAATTATTAGATTTATGTGCAGCACCAGGTGGTAAAACTATGCATCTTGCAGAAATTATGAATAATAAGGGAGATATAATAGCAACAGATATACATCCACATAGAGTGGAGTTAATAGAAAAAAATGCAAAAAGATTAAATATAAATATAGTAAAATCATCTGTAGAAGATGGGATGAAATTCAATGAAAGTTATAAAAATAAATTTGATTATTGTCTGATAGATGCACCTTGCTCAGGATTGGGAACAATAAGAAGAAATCCAGAGATAAAACTATCAAAAAATGCTCAAGATATTGATAGTTTAGTAAAAATACAGAAAAAAATATTAGAAAATGCAAAAAAATATATTAAAAAGGATGGCTTTTTAATATATAGTACATGCACTATAGGTAGCAAAGAAAATGATAATGTTGTAAGTCATTTTTTGAAAAATAATAAGAACTTTGAATTAGTTGATATAAAATTAAAAAATATAGAAACAAAAGATAAATTTTTAAAGCTTTATCCTAATATACATGGAACGGATGGATTTTTTATAGCTAAAATGATTAGAAAAAACTAGGTGAAGATGGAGTGGTTATTTGAAAAATAAAGAAATTAATGGAATGAGATTAGAAGAATTAAAAGAATATATGTCTGAATTAGGAGAACAAGCTTTTCGTGGAGAACAAGTCTTCAATTTTTTTCATGCAAATAGAGGAGTAAATATAGAAGATGCAAATACTCTTTCAAAAAAGTTACGAGAAAAAATTATAAAAGAATCCAATATAAATAAAATTAAAATATATAAAAAATATGAATCTAAAATAGATAATACAAAAAAATATTTATTCCAATTAGAGGATGAAAATATAATAGAATCAGTTTTAATGGAATATAAACATGGTAGATCTGTATGTATATCAACACAAGTTGGTTGTAAAATGGGATGTTCTTTCTGTGCCTCAACTAAAGGTGGTTTAATAAGAGATTTGACAACTGCAGAAATGTTAAATCAAGTTTATGAAATTGAAAGGGATATAAACTCAGAAATTTCAAATATAGTTTTAATGGGAAGTGGAGAACCATTAGATAATTATGAAGAGACTTTGAATTTTATAAAAATTATAACAGATGAAAAGGGACATAATTTAAGCATGAGAAATATAACACTTTCAACTTGTGGAGTTGTTCCTATGATAGATAAATTAGCAGAAGAAGAATTATCAATAACTCTAGCTATTTCATTGCATTCTGCTTTTGATGAAAAAAGGCAGGAAATTATGCCAATTGCAAAAAAATATAGTATAGATGAATTAATCCAAGCTTGTAGACGGTATGTTGAAAAAACAGGTAGAAGAATAACGTTTGAATATACTTTGATAGAAGGTGTTAATGACAGTGTAGAAGATGCAGAAAAATTAAGTGAATTATTTAAAGGACTTAATATGCATCTAAATTTAATTCCATTAAATCCAATTAAAGAGTATAATGGAGAGGTAGCTAGTATTAGAAATATAGAAAAATTTAAAAAAATACTAGATAATAAAAATATTAGAACTACTATTCGTAGAGAAATGGGACAGGATATAAGTGCATCTTGTGGCCAGTTAAGAAGATCAGTACTAGGAGATAATTAATCTATTATGAGGTGATAAAATGGAAATTGGATCTTTAACGGATATTGGAATGAAAAGAAAGGCAAATCAAGATAATATCTATGCATCAAAAGATTCAAATATGCCTTTGTTTTTGGTAGCAGATGGTATGGGGGGACATAAGGCTGGAGAGATAGCCAGTAAAATGGCAAAAGATATAATAATTAATAATTTCAAGCTAAGAGAGAATTCATTAAAAGATAAATTAGATATAACTAGATTTATAAAGTCATCAATAGAGGAGACAAATACAAAAATATACTTAAAAGCCTCTAGAAATAAAGAGTATAAAGGTATGGGGACAACTTTAACAATGGGCTATATAGAAGAAAATATTATATACTTAGGCCATGTGGGAGATAGTCGTGCTTATATTATAAGGGATGATAAAATTGATCAATTAACAGAAGACCATTCCTATGTAAATCAGTTATTGAAAACTGGAACAATTACAAAAGATGAAGCAAAAAATCACCCTAATAAAAATATGATAACTAAGGCAGTGGGAAGTAGTAGTATATTAGAAGTAGATCTAATAGAGTTTAAATTAAAAGAAAATGATATATTAATCTTATCTACTGATGGACTCACTAATATGGTTTCTGATTTAGAAATATTGGAATACTTTAAGAAAAACATTCCAATTCAGAAAATATGTGAAGAATTAGTAGAAAGGGCTAACTTTAAGGGTGGTAAGGATAATATAAGTATAGTAGCCCTAAAAATCAATAAAGAGGTGAAAGCATGATAGGAAAGCTTTTGGGTAAAAGATATGAAGTTTTAGAGCAAATTGGAAGTGGTGGAATGGCCATAGTATATAAGGCTAAATGTAGGCTGCTTCATAGATTTGTAGCTGTAAAGATATTAAAGGATGAATTTGCTGAGGACCAAGAATTTGTAGAGAAATTTAGAAGGGAATCCCAAGCTGCAGCATCCTTATCACATCCAAATATAGTGAATATTTTTGATGTAGGTACTGACCAAGATGGGGATAAAATTATTCACTATATAGTAATGGAATATATTAAAGGGGATACTTTAAAAGAATATATTAATAAAAACAAAAAAATAAATTTAGAAGAAACCATAAACTTTGGATCTCAAATAGCCAGTGCTATTAAAGATGCACATAAAAATAAAATAATTCATAGAGATATAAAATCACAAAATATTATGATAGATGAAAATCATAGAATTAAGGTCATGGATTTTGGAATTGCTAGAGCAGCAACAAGTTCAACTATAACAACTACATCAGAAGCTATAGGATCTGTCCATTATTTTTCGCCTGAGCAAGCAAGAGGCGGATATACGGATGAAAAGTCTGATATATATTCTTTTGGTATAGTTATGTATGAGATGGTTACAGGAGAACTACCCTATAAAGGCCAAAGTCCTATCACAGTAGCACTTAAACATGTACAAGAAGAGATAGTGAGGCCTAGTGAAATTGAACCTGGAATACCTAAGGAATTAGAGAATTTGATTTTAAAATGTGTTCAAAAAAGACAAGTAGATAGATATAATTCAATGGATGAAGTTTTGATAGTGTTAAATAAGCTGGCTAAAAGATATAATGTTAACACAGCCGAATCTAATATATCTAAATATGAAAGAAATATGGAAGATACTAGTTCTCATACAATGGTTTTACCAAAATTAGGACCTAAAAAATCTTCAGCTAAAAAGAGAAAAGTAAAAAATGATAAGAGTAAAGAAAATAAAAAAATGATACTTTCAGGAATACTTATGGCATTTATATTTACATCTTTAGTGTTTTTTGGAAAAGATAAAGTAAAAGACATATTTGCAAGCAAGGAAATATTAATGCCGGATCTGATTGGTATGATGGAAGAAGATGCTAGGGAATTAATAGAAGGTGAAAAGGAATTAGAGTTTAGAGTGTTAAGTAGGGTTGGCAGTGATGAATATGCTCCAGGACAAATTATTTGGCAAGATGTTCAGGTTGGAGGGAAACTTAAAAAGGGTTATCCAGTCCAAGTCAAAATAAGTGAAGGTTCAGGTCCAGTTAAAGTTCCTAACTTAATTGGTAAAAATATTTTCGATGCAGAAAAAACATTACTAGCATTAGGATTAGGAATTGGTTCACCAACATATAAAGTATCAGATCAACAACCGGATATAATATTATCCCAAGATATACCAGAAAATGAAGAGGTAGAAAAAGGTACTAGAATAGGTATTGTTGTTAGTCGTGGGGTTGTAAATGATAAAATAAAAATGCCTAATATAATAGGAATGTCCTTAGAACAGGCTAAGATAAAATTAAATGAAAACAATTTAATTTTGGGAAGTTCAAATTCTCAAGATAGTGATAAAGATAAAGGAACAGTAATAAATCAAAAACCTAATTCAGGAGTTGAATTAGACAAGAATACTGTAGTTGATATAACTATTAGTTCTGGCAAAGTAGAGGAGAAACCAGAAAAACCAGTTGAAGAACCACCAACTGAGCCAGAAAAACCAAAAAATGAAAATATATCTAGAACATTTGCTACAAGAGTTAATGGGGAAAGTGTTCAGGTTAAAGTTATTAGAGTTTATGAAGGAGTGTCAGAAACTGTTTATAATGGTACTCATGGTCAGTCAGAAGGAGATTTTGATATAACAATAAGTGGGCCTAAAGGTTCAAAATTTGATATATATCACGATGGATCCTATCAAACATCAATAAGTAATTAATAAAGGGGGATTAAATGAAAGAAGGAGTAATAACTAAGGGAATAGGTGGATTTTATTATGTAATGACAGAAGATGGTATGATAGAAAGTCATGCAAGAGGAGTATTTCGAGATGATAATATAACACCTGTAATAGGCGATAAAGTTAGACTGAGAGTTGATAGAGAAGAAGGAAAAGGATATATAGAAGAGATTTTCCCAAGAACTAGCCAATTGGTTAGACCATCAGTTGCAAATGTAACTCAAACAATAGTAGTTATGAGTATAAAAAAACCTAAAATAAATACTTGGCTATTAGATAGATTTATAATGATGTCAGAACATGAAAATTTAAAAACAGTTATATGTATAAACAAATCAGATTTAGACTTGGAAGAAGCAAAAGAAGTGATAAATGCATATGAACTTGCAGGATATGATGTTATAAAAACAAGTGTAAAAGAAAATAAGGGAATAGATGAGCTTAGAGATAAATTATATGGTGAAATATCTGTATTAGCTGGCCCATCAGGAGTTGGTAAATCTTCTCTGCTAAATTTAATAAGTGAGGAGTTTCGACTAGAAGTAGGAGGAGTTAGTAAGAAAACTGAAAGAGGTAAACATACCACAAGACATGTTGAACTTTTAATGATAGATGAAAACTCTTATGTACTTGATACACCAGGTTTTAGTTCATTAAATTTAAATTTTTTAAAAGATGAAAGAATAGTAAGAGATTATTTTAAAGAGATAAGTGAATATGGGTCTGGTTGTAAATTTTTAAGTTGTATGCATAAAAATGAACCTGATTGTAATGTTAAAGCTAAAGTAGAAGAGGGAAAGATAAGTCGACTTAGATATGAAAATTATTTGAAGTTTTTAGAGGAAGTTAAAAATATTAAAAGATATTAGAAATTATATTATTATATGATATAATTAATGGGCAGAGAGGACAAAAAACTATTAGGAGGCAATACTATGGCTAAGATAGCACCATCAGTACTATCAGCAGATTTCTCCAAATTAGGAGAAGAGATAAAAAAAATCGAAGAAGGTGGAGCTGATTATGTACATTTAGATGTAATGGATGGACATTATGTTCCGAATATTACATTTGGCCCACCTATTATAAGGGATATAAGAAAAATTACAAAATTACCTTTTGATGTTCATTTAATGATTGATAAACCTGAGAAATTTATAAGAGAATTTGCAGAAGCAGGATCTGATATAATCACAGTTCATGCAGAGGCAACAACTCATCTTCATAGAACTATTCAGGAAATAAAATCCTTGGGAAAAAAGGCAGGAGTTTCGCTTAATCCAGCAACTCCACTGGATGTACTTGACTATATAATAGAAGATTTAGATTTAATATTAATTATGAGTGTGAATCCAGGCTTTGGAGGACAATCTTTTATTCCAGCGATTATGGATAAATTAAGAGAGACTAGGGAAATAATAGACAAAAAAAATCCAGATATAATTTTACAAGTAGATGGTGGAATAAAATTAGATAATGCAAAAGAAGTATTAGATGCAGGTGCAGATTTATTAGTAGTAGGATCAGATATTTTCGGACATGAAGATATTGTGTCTAGAACAAAAAAATTCAAAGAAATTTAAAGTTAGTATTACAATTTAATAGAAACACTAGGGGAGCTATTAGCTGAGAGTGGATTTTCCAGACCCTAAAACTTGAACTAGATAATTCTAGCGGAAGAAAGTGTATTTAAAATGCTCATCACTTTCTTTTGTGATGAGCATTTTTATTATGGAGGGATATTATGAAAAAATGGAATACAAGAAAATTAGTAGAAGCAGGTATAATGTTAGCCCTATCAATGATATTGAGTCAGATAAAAGTATATAGAGCAATTAATGGAGGATCTGTAACAGCTGGTAGTATGATACCAGTTATGATATTTGCTATGAGATGGGGTGCCAGCTCAGGTATAATTGTAGGTGCATCTTTTGGAATACTTAAAATGATATTTGGAGGATGGATATATAGCCCAATTCAAGCGATTTTAGAATATCCTATGGCTTTTGGATTTTTAGGATTAGCTGGTATATTTTCAAATCAGTTGGACCCTAGGGTAAATAGTAATTATTTTAAATTAATAATATCTATATTTATGTCTATAGCTGGTAGATTTATTTGTCATTTATTAGCAGGTGTTATATTTTTTGGAGATACATTGCCAGAAGGAATAAATGTCTGGTATTCATCAGCCTTATATCAATCCACTTATCTTATACCAGAATTTATAATATCAGTGTTGATATTTGCAATGATTTGGAAGCCATTAACAAGAATAAAAATAGAAGAATAGATAGGTGGAAAAATGAAAGGTATTTTAGTTGGCAGTGGTAATTATTTCAGTAAAGAAAGATTTTTGGATGAGATAAAAGATTCTGATATTTTAATAGCCATAGATGGTGGAATGGAATGGTTTAGTAAGTTAAATATTAATCCAAATATTTTAATTGGTGATTTAGACTCAATATCTAAAAAAACTCTTGAAGAGTTGAGGAGTGATAAAGGTCTTATTATTAAAAAACATCCAAAAGAAAAAGATTCTACAGATATGGAACTAGGAATAGATTATTTAATTAGTAATAATTGTAAGGAAATTATTATATTTGGTGGTACAGGTACAAGATTGGATCATACTTTAGCAAATGTTTTTCTGTTAGACAAATTAAACAAAAAAAATATTAAGGGGAAAATAATCGATAAGAATAATACAATACTAATTATAGATAATAATTATGAAATGAAAAAAGAATTAGGAAAATATATATCTATAATTCCAATAACAGAGCTAGGTTCTACCATATCTTTAGAAGGTTTTAAATATGATTTGAATAATTATAGTCTTAAATTTGGTTCCACCATGGGAGTTAGTAATGAGATCGTGGATGAAAAAGCCTATATAAATGTTGTTAAAGGAAAAGTGGTTCTTTTCATATCTAGTGATTAATGTTAAAAATCCAGCTATCTCATGAGATAGCTGGATTTTTAATTGTATTTTCATAATAAAAAACAAGACTATTATAAGTCTTGTTATATATCTTCTCTATATTTAGAAAATGAGTAAGTACTCAATTATAAAGCTCTTTCAACATATCCAGATCTTAAACATCTTGTACATACTTTAATTCTTTTTGGCGATCCATCTACTATAGCTTTAACTCTTCTAATGTTAGGAGCCCAAGCTTTCCTACTCGTTCTATTTGAAAAAGATACTTTGTTACCATATTTATTACCTTTCCCACAAATCTCACAACCTTTAGCCATAAAAGACACCTCCTTAAATTCAATAATAAAATATTATAATTCGACAATAAGAACATAACATATATTATCACAATAAGTGGTATAATTGCAAGGACTTTATATTTGTAAGTATAACAATGTTTTTATCAGTTGACTATTTACATACTTAATGTAAAATATAAGCTATAGTATAAGTTAGAAAAGTTGTATCAGCTAAATAAGGAGGCGATTTGAAATGCCAGCCAAAATGAACACAGAATATGGTGGTATAAATATTGATGAAAATGTAATAGCAACAATAGCGGGCATATCAGCTATGGAATCATACGGGATAGTAGGTATGGCTTCAAAGAATGCAGCTGATGGATTATTTAAGTTGTTAAAATGGGATAATTTATCTAAAGGTATAGTAGTTAAAACTGAAGGTTCAAATATAGATGTAGAATTGCATGTAATTCTTGAATATGGAGTTAGAATTTCAGTTGTAGCGAAAAATATAGTGGATAGAGTTAAATTTAATTTAGAAGATTTAACAGGAATTAAAATTAATAATATAAATGTACATGTAGAAGGAATACGTGTAGGAAAGTAGTTTAGGAGGGTCTAATATTGAATAATAGTTATATTGACGGAGCTATGCTTAAAAAAGCTCTTAAAGGAGCAGCAAAGTATCTGGATAGTAATAAGGAGACTATAAACTCCTTAAATGTTTTTCCTGTTCCAGATGGAGATACTGGTACGAATATGTCGTTGACAATGCAATCATCCTTAAAAGAAGCAATAAAAGTAGAAGGTAAAAATATATCTAAAGTTGCATTGGCTGCTTCTCATGGTTCACTTATGGGAGCGAGAGGTAATTCAGGTGTTATTTTGTCTCAACTTTTCAGAGGTTTTGCTTTGGGTTTGGAAGATAAAGAGACAGTAGACATAGATATATTATCTAAAGCGTTTAAACAGGGTGCAGACACTGCTTATAAAGCTGTTATGAAGCCAACAGAAGGGACCATACTAACTGTTGCTAGAGAGTGTGGAGAATACGCTATAGAGATAGCAAATGAAGAAGAAAACACATTAGTGTTTTTGAGTAAGGTTATAAAACATGGTAATGAAATCTTAGAAAAAACTCCAGAAATGTTACCAGTATTAAAAGAAGCAGGAGTTGTAGATGCTGGTGGAAAAGGTTTAATGGCAGTTTTAATGGGTGCATATAATATATTGACTGGATTAGAAGAGGAGTTGGAAGATTCTTTAGTGGATCAAGAACAAAAATTCCAAGAGATAATACAACATAAAGATATGGATCATTTAGATGCAGAGGATATCGAGTTTGGATACTGTACAGAATTTATAATAAGTGGAGAACTAGAAGATTTAGAAATAGAATTATTTAGAAATACATTGTCCAACCAAGGGGATTCTTTAATGGTAGTTCAAAGTGAAGATATAGTTAAGGTGCATGTGCATACAAATAATCCAGGCATTGCTTTAGAAGAAGCACTTAAAATGGGAACACTAAGAGATATAAAGATAGATAATATGAGATTACAATATGAAACAGTTGAAAAAGATAAAAAGGAAATGGATAAAACTAAGAAAAAATATTCATTTGTATCCATATCTGCAGGAGAAGGCATTGGAGAAATATTTAAGGGAATGAATGTAGATGTTCTGGTTGAAGGTGGACAGACTATGAATCCTAGCACTGAAGATATAGCAAAAGCTATAGATAATACAAATGGAGAGAATATTTTTATATTACCAAATAATAGTAATATAATATTAGCAGCAGAGCAGGCTAGAGATCTAAGTGATAAAAATGTAATAGTTATTCCAACTAGAACAATACCAGAAGGAATATCAGCTCTATTTGATTTTGATGAATCAGCATCAGTGTCTGAGAATGAAGAAGCGATGTTAGAAGCAATTTCTTATGTTCAAACTGGTCAGATTACTTACTCCGTTAGGGATACAGAAATAAATGGTAAAAAAATATTTAAAGATGATATTATTGGACTAACAGATGGGAAAATAACAAATAATGGAAAAGATATTAGAATCGTATCTGAAGAATTATTAGAATCAATGATTAAAGAGGATTCTTCCTTAATAACTATACTTTATGGAAAAGATATGGAAGAGGAAGAAGCTATTAAACTAGAAGAAAAGTTAATATTAAAATATGAAGATATAGATATTGAAATGATATATGGTGGACAGCCAATTTATTATTATATATTTGCAGTAGAATAAGAACTCCCTACCAAATGGTAGGGAGTTTTATAATAAAGGAGGTGGAAAATGGAATCTTTGCAGATGGATATAAAATTTATAAAAGGAGTAGGTCCGAAAAGGAAAAAACAACTAAATAAATTGGGGGTGAGAACTTTAGAAGATTTGTTTTACTATATTCCCAGAGAATATGACGATAGGTCATTATTTAAAAAGATAAATGACTGTAGTGATGGTGATAAAGCTAGCTTCAAATTAAAAATAATAGATAAACCTATAGTTCTAAGACCTAGAAGAAATATGTCTATTTTAAAAATCCCTGTAACAGATGGACATACAAATGCTTATCTAACATGGTTTAATCAAGAATATTTAAAAAATCAATTAATTGCTGGGAAAACTTATTTGGTCAATGGAATAAAACAAAGAAGAGCTGGAGAAATTCAAATAAGTAATCCTATATTCGAAGAAGAAGGTAGAGGAAATTTAATAGGAAAAATAATGCCAATATACTCACTGACAGAAGGTTTGACAAATAATATATTGAGCAAGATATTAAAAAAGGCTTTTGAGGATTATGGATATTTATTAGAAGAATTTATACCAAGTAAAATTGTAGATAAATATGGATTGATGGATATAAAAAAAGCATTGAAAAATATCCATTTTCCAGAGAATTTGGATATTTTTATAAGGGCTAGAAATAGGGTGGTTCTAGAGGAGTTAATTACTTTGCAATTAGGACTATATACTATTAAAAATAGGAATACATCTGAGAGAGTAGGACTAGTATTTAAAGAGGATAATAGGGTTTTAGAATTTATAAAATTATTGCCCTTTCAATTAACCGATGCACAAAAAAGAGTTTATAAAGAAATATCAGAAGATATGAACAATAATAAAAATATGAATAGATTAATACAAGGAGATGTAGGTTCGGGAAAGACAGTTATAGCTTTAATGTCAATGCTTAGAGCCATTTCATCAGGTTATCAAGCAACTATGATGGCACCTACAGAAATACTTGCTAGTCAACACTATGAATCTATAACGAATTTTCTAAAAGGTATGGATATAAGAGTAGATTTACTTGTAGGTAGTTTGAAAAAAAAAGAAAAAGAAAAAGTTTTAGAAAAATTAAAAAGTGGAGAAACAGATATATTAATAGGTACACATGCTATAATTCAAGAGGGTGTTTATTTTAATAAGTTAGGGATAGCTGTAACTGATGAACAGCATAGATTTGGGGTTAAACAAAGATCTGCATTATCAGATAAAGGTTTGAATCCAGATGTATTAGTAATGACAGCAACACCAATACCAAGGACATTGGCACTTATTCTTTATGGAGATTTAGATATTTCAATAATAGATGAATTACCTCCAGGTAGAAAAGAAATTGAAACATTTTCAGTAGGATTTAATATTATGGACAGAATAAATGGATTTATAAAAAAGCAATTAAATGGAGGTAGACAGGCATATATAGTTTGCCCATTGATTGAAGAAAATGAAAAGATGTCAATTAACTCTGCAGAAGAGGTTTATAAGAGTTTAAAGGAGAATGAATTCAAAGAGTATAAATTAGGATTATTGCATGGACAAATGAAGACTAAAGAAAAAGATGAAGTGATGAATGCATTTAAATTAGGAGATTTGGATATCTTAGTATCCACAACAGTTATAGAAGTGGGAGTAGATGTACCTAATTCCAATACTATGATTATATATAATGCAGAAAGATTTGGATTGGCACAACTCCATCAATTAAGAGGTAGAGTTGGTAGAGGAGAATATCAATCTTACTGTATTTTACTTAATGATAGTAATACACAAATTTCTAGGGAGAGGATGAGAATTATGCAAAATTCTTCTGATGGATTTGTAATTTCTGAAAAAGATTTGGAGCTAAGAGGGCCAGGTGAATTTTTTGGAACAAAACAACATGGTTTACCAGAGCTGAGAGTAGCTAATTTATTTAGAGATATGAAAATATTAAAACTTGCTCAAAAAGAATCAGATAGAATAATTCAATCTGATCCATTTCTTCAAGATCATGACAATTTGAAGATTAAGAATAAAATAAAGGAGAAATTTAGAACTATAAAAGATATAAGTTTTAATTAATCTAATCTTTATGATAATATATGATTAAAAGAGTAATCTTTTTAAAATAAGAATAATTAGGAGGATGAATTTGAGAGTTATTGCAGGGATAAGAAAAGGACATGGTTTAAAATCTCCGAAGGGTGATGATGTAAGACCTACAGAGGGAAGAGTAAAAGAATCTCTTTTTAGTATATTAGGACCTATATCAACAGAATCAATAGTATTAGACGCTTTTGCAGGAACAGGTGCGATTGGGATTGAATTTTTAAGTCGAGGTGCAAAAAAATGTTATTTTGTTGATAAATCAAAAGAAAGTATAAAAATAATAAAAGAAAATATAGAGCACACTAAATTTGAAGAGAAATCTAATATAAATAGGATGGATATAAATTCATTTATAAGAAAGGTATCTAGTAAAAAAGATAAATTTGACTATATATATATAGATCCACCATTTAATCAATTGGAATTAGTAACAGAAACAGTGCATTCTATAATTGAATATGATATATTGACTCAAGAGACACTTATATTGATAGAGCATGTTGGTGAGATAGAAGTGGATAAGATTTTTGACTTAATAGATAGAAGAGAGTATGGGAAAAAATATATTTCATTTTATAAACTAAGGAGAGATAAGTAAATGAATGCAATTTATCCAGGAAGTTTTGATCCAGTTACATATGGACATATAGATATTATCAAGAGAGCAGCAAAACAAGCAGATAATTTAACTGTATCAATACTTTATAATCCATCAAAAGATAGTTTGTTTAGTTTAGAAGAAAAAAAGTATTTATTAGAAGAATCAGTTAAAGACTTAGATAATGTTAAAGTAGATTCTTTTCAAGGATTATTAAGTGATTATGTAAAGCAAACCGGATGTACCACACTTATAAGAGGATTAAGAGCAGTGACAGATTTTGAATATGAGTTACAAATGGCTCATGTAAATAAAAAATTAAATAAGGATATTGAAACTTTATTTATGGTTACAAGTAATAAGCATTCCTATTTAAGTTCTAGTATAGTTAGAGAAATTGCTATGTTTGGGGGAGATGTTTCCTGTTTTGTTCCAGAAATAGTTGAAAAGAGTTTAAAGGAAAAATTTGAGGAGGCCTACAATGGAAGTTCTAAAATTAATAGATGAGATTGAAGATATAGTTGAAGCTGCTTCAGGAGTACCATTTACTGGTAAAGTTATGGTTGACCAATTTGAGATTTTAGAAATAATAAAAGAAATAAGAATACAACTACCAGATGAAGTAAAACAAGCTGCATATATAAATGATAAAAAACAAAGAATATTGGCAGAAGCACAAAAAGATGCAGATATGATTATTGATGATGCTGAGAATAGACTAAAAACTTTAATAGATGAGGATGGAATAACTAGAGAAGCAAATCTGAAGGCAGAGGAAATAGTTACTAGAGCACAAAATAATGCGAAAGAAATAAGACTTGGGGCAATTGAATATACAGACAATCTATTACTTGAGACTCAGGAAAATTTAGTGGATGTTATAGATATGATAACAGCTAATAGAAATGAGCTGTCTGGAGATAAATAAGATATACAATTGTATATCTTATTTTTTTATATAAGGAGATGTTAAAAAGTCCATATTACTTTTTCCAGATAATCCTAAATAAAAAATATCTGTTGATTTTTTATCAAAGGAGATAATTTCATCTATTTTTTTTGAGTTTAGTCTATTAAAGTTTGAAAACTTAGTTATTATTGGTAGTTTTGAATTGTCTTTTATTTTGTTTAATAACTCTAATCCCTTTCTATTAGCAGCTAAAACTCGAATGTAATTTGGAAAAAACTCTTCCATTTCTTTAAAGTTTTCACTAGTTAAATTCAATAACAAATGAGTTAAAACTCTCTGTATACGTGTTCGAGTATGTATTTTAGAAATTGAGTTTTCAATTATTTCATCTAATGTGTTAAAATTATTAGCATTATTTAAAATTCGATTCCCCAATCCATTATCTGTACCTATCAAAGCATTTATATTATTATAATTAGTTCTTAAAAGATATAGTAATATATCTTCGTAATTAGAAATTGAATTAAAACTATTATGTTTTCTTTGAAACTCATTTAAAGTAGAAAATGAATAATCTGGTAAATAGTTTTTTGTAGAATATATACCATTTTTTATAATATTCTCTCTTATACCTGTTGCACTACTAAATTCTCTCCCTAATTTTTTTGAGGAATAATCTTCACCTATTCTTTTTATAGTATAAGGCTTTATTTTTGAGTTTAATCTCTTTATTGCTTTTAGATATTCTATTGCTAAAATATTATTTGCCTTATTAACTATATTTAAAACATCTATATTATTATTTAAATAAGTCTCTAAAGCCTTACCCCTAGCAATGGGATAAGAAAGCCCCTTGTTTAGATAGGATTTTAAAATAATTTTAAATCTATTTGGTTCATCGGCTAATATACTAGAAATAATATTTAAATCTTTTAAATCTCCAGTTTCTGTTCCGAAAGACACATAATCAACTATATTTAAACTATCTAAAAGTTTAATCCCTCCAAATGAAAATAGTTCTGCAGTTTGTGTAGAATAAATAGTTGGGAGTTCAATAATTAAATCTACTCCACCATTAATAGCCATTTCTGCTCGACTCCATTTATCTAAAAAAGCTGGTTCACCTCTTTGAACAAAGGATCCACTCATTACAGAAACCACATAATTAGAATTAGTTTTCTTCTTTGATTCTTCTATATGATACTTATGACCTAAATGAAAAGGATTGTATTCAGAGATAATACCTAATATTGACATAAAAACCTCCTATGAGTTAATCTTTAATTATAATCTGTTGACCTTTCTTTATAAATATAATACTATAGATTGTAGATAATCAATAGTATTATAGGTAAATTAAAATATTAGGAGGATACAAATGAATATATTAGTAATTAATTGTGGAAGTTCATCTATTAAATATCAATTAATAGATATGAGAGATGAAAAAATAGTAACGAAAGGTGTTGTTGATAGGGTAGGATTAGAAGGTTCTGTAATAGAGCAAAAGACTCCAGGAATGGATAAAGTAGTTATTAAAGAGTCTATGGAAGATCATAGAGTTGCTTTAAAATATTTACTTAAAGCTTTAGTTGATGAAGAGTATGGTGCTATAAATTCAATGGACGAAATATATGCAGTTGGCCATAGAGTTGTTCATGGAGGAGAGAAGTTTGCTTCATCAGTAGTTATAGATGAGGAAGTTATGAAAGTAATAGAGGACTGTGTTGAATTAGCTCCACTTCACAATCCACCAAATATAATGGGAATTGAAGCATGCCAAGAATTAATGCCAGAAACACCAATGGTTGCTGTTTTTGACACTGCATTTCATCAAACAATGACTCCAGAGAGTTATATGTATGCTATTCCATATAAATACTATGAAAAGTATGGAATTAGAAGATACGGATTCCATGGTACATCACATAAATATGTTACAGTAAGAACTGCTGAATTATTAGAAAAAGATCAAAAAGATTTAAATATAATAAACTGTCATTTAGGAAATGGTTCAAGTTTATGTGGAGTTAAGCATGGTGAGTCCAGAGAGACAAATATGGGATTCACTCCATTAGCAGGATTACCTATGGGAACTAGATCAGGAAATATAGACCCAGCTATAATCACTTTCCTAATGGAAAAAGAAGATATAACTTTTGAAGAAGTTAATCATATATTAAATAAAGAATCAGGTGTTTTAGGAATATCTGGATTAAGTAGTGACTTTAGAGATTTAGAATTAGCTGAAGAAGATGGAAATGAAAGAGCAAAACTAGCTTTAGATTTATTTATTAAAGGTGTTAAAAAATATATTGGTGCATATATGGCAACAATGGGAGAAGAAGTAGATGCAATAGTATTTACAGCTGGTATAGGAGAAAATTCAGCTTATTTAAGAGAGAGAATTTGTGATGGTTTAGAATCTATGGGAATAGAGTTAGATAAATCTAAAAATGATATAAGAGGTAAAGAAGCAATAATAAGTAAGGACACTAGTAAAGTAAAAGTTATGGTAGTTCCAACTAATGAAGAATTGATGATTGCTAGAGATACTTTGAAATTAACTAAGTAAAACTTGACAATCACTGCCTCTTTTTATATAATAACTATGTTATACAAGAGGTGAAAATAATGAAAATGAATTTATCAAAGTTTTTTGATTCAGGTGAAATATATCATGAATTTTCTGGTGAAGTAGATAATACGGGAATTAATTTTCCAGATAGACAAGTTGAAATAATTGATCCAATCGAATATGATGGTGAAATCTATGTATTAGAAGATGGTGAGATGAACATTCATATTGATATTAATTTTAAATATGAAGAGCCATGTAGTAGATGTTTGAAAAAATCTACTAAAATGATAGAAACTACAATATCAGGAAAACTAATTGAAGGTCAGGAAGAAAATCATGAAGAATCAGATGACGATGAACAAGAAGACATTATATTTTTTGAAAATAACGAATTAGATATATCATATTATGTTATATCTGAAGTATATCTTGCATTGCCTATGCAGACACTTTGCAAAAGTGATTGCAAGGGTTTATGTAGTAAATGTGGAAATGATTTCAATCTTCAAGATTGTGATTGTACCCATGAGGATATAGATCCAAGGCTAGCAAAATTAAAAGAGTTTTTACCAAAAGAATAAGGAGGTGTTTACAAATGGCAGTACCAAAAAGACGAACGTCGAAAACTAGAAAAAATAAAAGAAGAGCTTCTTCATATAAATTACCTAGAACAACGATATCAGAATGTCCACAGTGTCATGAAACAAAATTACCTCACAGAGTTTGTAAATCTTGTGGGTATTACAAAGGAAGAGAAGCTATATCAGTAGAATAGTAAAAAAAAGATAGTGTAAATCACTATCTTTTTTTATTTTAATATTGATTTTCGCCTAATGCTAAGATATATTTAATATTAATGGGATAATTATGCTAGGAGGAAGGATAGTACATGAAGGTTATAGTTGATACTATGGGTAGTGATAAAGGCTCAGATGAGCTAGTTAAAGGTGCCTTGAATGCTATTGAGGAATACGATATAGAGGTTATATTGATTGGAAATGAAGAAAAGATTAATAAGAAACTTGAAAAATCTAATTACGACATAAAAAAAGTGGAAGTTATTGGCACATCACAAGTAATCACAAATGATGACGATCCAGTTCGATCAATAAGAAGTAAAAAGGATGCATCTATGGTAGTCGGAGCAAGATTACTATCAGAAGGAAAAGCTGATGGAATGATATCAACAGGGAATACAGGAGCACTCCTTGCAGCTGGAACATTTATAATAGGAAGGATTCCTGGCATAGATAGAGCAGCAATATCTGTATTATATCCTACCAAGAGTGGTTTCTCCTTATTATTAGATGCTGGGGCTAATGTAGATGCTAGAGCAGATATGTTAGAACAGTTTGCTATAATGGGCTCTATTTATATGGAAAACATTATGGAAAAAAGTTCCCCTACTGTAGGCCTAATAAATATAGGAGTTGAGGAGAGTAAAGGCAATAAGCTTGTGAAAGATACTTATGAATTACTTCACAAAGGTGAACTAAATTTTATAGGTAATATAGAAGCCAGGGATTTACCAAAAGGTGAAGTAGATATTTTAGTTTCAGATGGTTTTGTTGGAAATATAGTTCTTAAGCTAACTGAAGGAATGGCTATTTCAATTATGGAAATGTTAAAAGAAAAATTTATAAAAAACACGCGAACAAAACTAGCAGCTGGATTCTTAAAGACAGAGCTAAGAGAGTTAAAAGAATTTATGGATTACAGACAATATGGAGGAGCTCCATTATTGGGGATTAAAAAACCTCTTGTTAAAGCACATGGGAGTTCAGATAGTTTAGCAGTAAAAAATGGTATTAAACAATTGATAGATTTTAAAAATAGAGATATAATAAATATGATAGAAAAAGAATTGGAAAAAAAATAGGAGGAATAAAATGTTAGTTTTAAATAAAGTTAAGGAATTAGTTTCAGTACAATTTAATTTAGCAGAAGAAGATTTAGATGAAGATACTTCATTTATGGATGATTTGCATGCTGACTCAATAGATTTAGTTCATTTAGCTATGACTTTAGAAGATGAATATGAAATAGAGTTAGAAGATGAAGATATTGAAAATATTAAAACAATAGGAGATACTGTTGATTATATAGAAAATAAATTAGAATAGTAAAATTAGTTAACTAATTTTACTATTCTCTTAAAAATAAGGAGAAATCATGGTTAAATATAAATCTAATTTAGAAGATTTAGAGAAAAGTTTGAATTATTCTTTTTCAAACAAGGAATTATTAAAAACAGCGTTAACTCATAGTTCCTATGCAAATGAAAATAAAATGAAAATAATAGAAAATAATGAAAGAATGGAATTCTTAGGGGACAGCATAATAAGTTTAATTGTGAGTCAATATTTATATAAAAAGTATCCGAATTATCCAGAGGGAGATCTTACAAAGATAAGAGCCATGGTTGTCTGTGAATCATCACTATCTTATGCTGCTAGGGAAATTAATCTAGGAGATTATATATTACTTGGTAAAGGTGAAGACATTACTGGTGGAAGAGATAGAGATTCTATACTAGCAGATACAATAGAATCTGTTGCGGGTGCTATTTATATAGATAGTGACTTTAAATCTATAAATAATATTTTACTTAGAAAATTTGAAGATAATATAGTTTATGCAGCAGCTAAAGGTAACCTTTTCATGGATTACAAAACAGAATTACAAGAACTTCTTCAAAAGGAAAAAAAATCCGAAATAGATTATAAAGTATACAAAGAAAAGGGACCTGACCATAATAAAGTATTCTTTATAAAAGTCTTATTTAATGGAAATGAAATTGGAAAAGGAAAAGGTAAGAATAAGAAAGAAGCAGAGCAAATGGCAGCAAAAGATGCTCTAGCTGAAATGAGGTAAAATAAATGACTAAGCAATATACAATTCCAATATTTGTTCCTCACTATGGATGTCCATTCGACTGTGTATTTTGTAATCAAAAAAGAATTACAGGATACTCCACAGATGTAAATGAAGATACAGTTAGAGATACAATAGAGGAATATTTAAGTTACTTTGACCGGGAAGCAAGAATAGAAGTGGGTTTTTTTGGTGGTAGCTTTACTGGAATTGATAAAAAAATACAAATAGAATTATTAAAAGTGGCTAAAGAATATAAATTAGAAGGAAAAATAGATGGTATTAGACTATCCACTAGACCAGACTTCATCAATCAAGATATATTGTGTCTGTTGAAAGAATATTCAGTTGATACTATAGAATTAGGAGTTCAATCACTAAATGATGAGGTTCTTTTAAAAAGTGGAAGAGGACATACATCCGAAGATGTTTATAAAGCCATAGAACTAATAAAATCTAATGGAATAAATTTAGGTCTTCAGATGATGACTGGTTTGCCAGGAGATGATTTTAACAAATCATTAGATACTTGTCTAGAATTTATAAAGATAAATCCCTATTGTGTTAGAATATATCCAACTTTAATAATTAAAGATACTTATTTGGAAAGATCTTATTTAGAAGGTAAATATAAGCCATTAGAATTAAAAAAAGCTATAAGAGATGTTGCTATATATTTAATGCTTTTTGAACTTGAGAATATTGAGGTAATAAGGGTTGGTTTACAGGCAACTGATAATATTCAATTGGACAAAGATGTCGTTGCTGGACCATTTCATCCATCATTCAAACAATTAGTTCAATCATATATATATATGGAAATACTAGAATTACATTTAAGAGATTTACAAACGGAAAACAGTCAGCTTATTATAAATGCTAATAATAAGGAAATTTCTTCTATAGTAGGACAAAAAGCAATAAATAAAAATGAACTATACAATAAATATAAATTTAAAGATATAAAATTTAATGGGGATTTAGAATTTGCAACTGGAAGTATGAAAATTAAAATAGATAATTATTCAAAAATGATTAATTATAAGAAAACCATAGAGTTAATACTAAAAGAAAAATCAATTATTTAAATAAAAGGTTTCCTCAGGAAACCTTTTATTTTTGAATGATTTAAAGAGGTGATAAATTTGAAATTAAAAAAGATAGACTTAAGAGGTTTTAAATCTTTCCCTGATAAAACTACAATAAATTTTAAAAGTGGTATAACAGGAGTAGTTGGACCCAATGGAAGTGGGAAAAGTAATATCTCAGATGCTGTTAGATGGGTTTTAGGAGAACAGAGTGCAAAGACATTAAGAGGGAATAAGATGGAAGATGTTATATTTTCTGGAACAGAGAAACGTAAACCCTTAGGATTTTCTGAAGTAACAATAACTCTGGATAATAGTTCTGGGAAAATACCAATTGATTATGAAGAGGTTGGAATAACTCGAAGAGTTTTTAGATCTGGAGAGTCTGAGTATTATATAAATAAAAATGGATGTAGACTTAGAGATATAAGGGAACTTTTTATGGATACAGGAATAGGTAAAGAGGGATATTCCATTATAGGTCAAGGTAGAATAGATGAAATACTTAGCGATAAAGCTGAAGATAGAAGAAGTATATTTGAAGAAGCTGCAGGTATAGTTAAGTATAAGTCTAAAAAGGATGAGTCTAATAGAAAATTAATTAGGACAGAAGAAAATCTTATTAGAGTAAATGATTTGGTTTCTGAATTAAAAAGTCGAGAGAGAAGTTTAAAAAATCAAGTTGAAAAGGCGAGAAGTTACAAGGATATATATTCAAAACTTAAAAAGATAAATATTAACTTGTATTTAAGAGATATAGATGAGTCGGAGAGAATAAATAAAAAAAATTCAGAAAATATAGTAAGTATAAAGAATGAATTAAAGGAAAACTCTAAAAACAAGGATGAAATTACAGAAATATTAAAAAAATTAAAAACACAATTGGAAGAAAATCAAATAGAATACAATTCTAAAAATGAAAAGAAATATAATTTGTTACAAAATATAGAGTCTGAAAAAAATAAGATTGAACTATTAGATGAGAAAGAAAGATTTAATTTAAGAGATTTGGAAAGATTAAAAATAGAAGATGAATCTATTAGTGAGAACATTTCAATAAGAAATCTAGAAAACAAAGATTTGGAAGATGAAATTTCTTTGCTTGAAGTAGAATTGGAAGAAAAAAAGAAGATATTTACAGAAAAAGAAATAGAACTTAAAAAAGCTATAGATTTAATAAATCAAGAAGAAAGTGCCTTAGAAGAAAATAAAAATAAAGCTATGGAACTTTATAACTCATTATCCGATAGTAGATCTGAACTTAACAGTATTGTATCTTTTAATGAAAATATAAATAAGAGAACAATCCAACTTGCAGATGGTATAAAAGAGAAAAAAGAAGCTTTAGATGAGGAAATCAGATATATTGAGTCAGATGAAAAATTAAAAGAGAGTTTCAAAAAAAATCTAACGGATCTTAAATTAAAGGTGGATAGAGATAATGAGGAGTTAATTAAAAATGAAAATGTTCTTACAAAATTAAATCAAGATATAAATAAAATAAATATTGATATTCAAACCAATATTTCTAATTATAGAGTTTATAAAAATATGGAGTCCAGCTATGAAGGATATTATAGAGGAGTTAAAGAAGTCTTAAAAGCTGGGGAAAAACATAAAGAAATAAATGCTAATTTGATTGGGGTAGTTGCTGAATTAGTTAAAGTTGATGAAAAATACGAAATTGCTATTAGCACTGCTTTAGGAGGAAATTCTCAAAATATAGTTACAGGCACACAGTTAGGTGCAAAGTTAATAATAGATTATCTAAGGAGAAATAAATTAGGAAGAGTTACTTGTCTACCTTTAGATACTATAAAGGGTAGTGAAATGGGACTTAATGATAAGGACAGAGCAGACTTTAATGTTGTGGGAATAGCATCTGAAATAATAGAGTTTGAAGAAAAGTATAGGAATATTTTTGAGAATCTATTAGGAAGAACAGTTATAGTAAAAGATATGAATAATGCTATTGGACTTTCTAATAAATATAAAAATAGATTGAGGATAGTTACTTTGGAAGGTGATGTAATTAATCCAGGAGGGTCTATGACAGGTGGAAGTCAGGGTAGAAATAATTCTAATATACTAAGTAGAAAAAATAGAATTGAAAAAATAGAAAAAACTGTTAAAAAATATAGAATCGATAAAGAAAAATTAGAATACAATAAAAAGAATCTAGAATCAGATTTAAATGAGAAAAAAACAGAGTTATTTAAAATACAAAATAGCATTCAAGAAAAAGAATACGAGTTAATAAATTTAGAAAATAAAATAAATAACAGAAATGAAAATAAAAAACGATTAGAATTCTCTATAAATAATGAAAAGTTGGAAATTGATAGTTTGGAAGAAGAAATAGAAAATTATTCTAAGAGAAAAATTCAAATAGAAGATGAAATAGATAAACTAAATATAGAATTAGAAGAGATACAGATATCTACTAAAAACTTAAATCTTAGAGTAAAAGAAATGAAGACTGAGAATGAAATATTGACTAACGAGAATATAGATGAAAAAATAATAATTAATAAAAAAGAAAATGAATTATCCAATTTAAAAGAGAGACAAAGTGAGAATTCAAAGATTATTAGAAATAACAAATTGGAGATATCAGAAAAATTAAAAACAAAAACAATTATAAAAGGCCAGTTACTAGAGATAAAAAAAGATTTTGAAGATACAAATATTAATATAGATATACTTAAAAAAGATTTAGAGAATTTAGAAATTAGTATAAAAGAGAGTGGATTAAAAAAAGAAAAGCTAGAATCTCAAATGCTTGAGCAAGATGAGAATTTAGAAGGTGTTTTATTGAAAATCGATAAATTAGAAAAAGGATACTCTAAAGAAGAACTTAGGAATGAAAAATTAAGATTGAAAATTCAATCATTGCATGATAAACTTTTTCTTGAATATGATATAGAATATGAATCTGCTAAAGAGTTTAGAGATTTGTCTTTGGATTTGAACAATGCTAGAGATGAATCCAAGAAATTAACAGATAAAATAAAAAAACTTGGGACAGTTAATTTAGCTTCGATTGAAGAGTATGAAGAGCTGTCTGAAAGACTTGGATTTATATTAAGTCAAGAAAAAGATCTTTCAGATGCTAAAAAAGATCTAGAAGAAATAATAAGTGGAATAGAAAAAGAAATGAATGAAAAATTTATGAATAGTTTTTCAAAGATTAAGAAAAATTTCACTGAAATATTCAAGGTTCTATTTAATGGGGGAAATGCAAATTTAATATTGAGTAACAAAGAGGATATATTGAATACAGGAATAGATATAGTAGCCCAACCACCTGGTAAAAGATTACAAAATTTAAATTCTCTATCAGGGGGAGAGAGATCGTTAACTGCAGTAGCCTTGTTATTTGCAATATTAAAAATGAAGCCTTCTCCATTTTGTATATTAGATGAGATAGATGCAGCTTTAGATGAAGCTAATATTGGTAGATATACAAAATATTTAAGAGAGATAAGCAATGAAATGCAATTTATTATAATAACACATAGAAAAACAACTATGGAAGTTGCAGACACCCTTTATGGTATAACAATGGAAGAAAAAGGGGTTTCTAAGTTACTTTCAATAGAGCTAACAGAATACGAGGAAGAGGTAAGCTAGGGGGAAAGAGATGTTTAAAAAGTTAAAAAGTATTTTTAAAGGAAAAAAAGAAGAAGAAAAATCATCCGAAGAAGAAGTTGAATTAATAGAAGTTGAAGAAGAATTAAAGGTGCAAGAAGAAGTTAAAGAAGAAATCGTTATAGAGGATAATCAAGAGGAAGAAGTTCAGGAAGTTAAAGAGATTACTAAAAAAGAAGAAATATCTGAGAATGTTGAAGAAATTGAAACAGTTGAAGAAAAAGAGGAGACTAAGCTTGGTTTTTTTGATAAATTAAAAAAAGGATTAGAAAAAACTAGGAATAATTTTACGAATCAAATAAATGATATATTAAAATCCTATCATAAAATAGATGAAGATTTATTTGAAGATTTAGAAGAAATACTTATTACATCAGATGTAGGAATTGAAACTACTATGATGATAATAGATAATTTAAGAGATAGAGTAAGGGATGATAGAGTAACTGAACCTGGGGATGTTATGGATTTATTAAAAGATGAGATAAAAAAAATTATGAATGAATCTATTGAGGATAATAAGATTAATATAGATCCATCTCCAGCTGTGGTCTTGGTAGTAGGCGTAAATGGTGTGGGTAAGACAACTACAATAGGAAAAATGGCTAACACATTCAGAAAAGATGGAAAAAAAGTATTAATAGCAGCAGGAGATACCTTTAGAGCGGCAGCAATAGAACAGTTAGAAGAATGGGGTAATAGAGCAAATGTAGATATAATATCCCATAAAGAGGGAGCAGATCCAGCAGCTGTTATTTTTGATGGAATACAAGCGGCTAAAGCTAGAAAAACAGATATATTAATTTGCGATACAGCAGGTAGACTTCACAATAAATCAAATTTAATGAATGAACTTAACAAGATATTTAGAGTTGTTGAAAAAGAATATGGAGAGGCTACAAAAGAAGTACTATTAGTCTTAGATGCTACTACAGGACAAAATGCACTTAGTCAAGCTAAAGTGTTTAAAGAAGTTGCTAATATAACTGGTATAGCACTAACTAAATTAGATGGAACTGCTAAAGGTGGAGTTGTTATAGCCTTACAATCAGGCATGGGAATACCAATAAAATTAATTGGTGTTGGGGAAGGTATAGATGATTTACAACCTTTTGATACAAATGATTTTGTGGAAGCTATGTTTCAAAGACAATAAAAGGATTGACAATGTATAAAAATTATAATAAGATAAGACTGTCAAGTTTAAAGCTTGACAGTCTTATCTTTATAGTATATTATTATTTATGGTGATTATCCATGATTGAAAAGATGGTTGAGATAGGTATATTATTTGATTTTTATGGAAAGCTCTTAACAGACAAACAATATGAAGCAGTGGATTTATACTATATGAATGATTTGTCTTTAGGAGAAATATCAGAAAAAATAGAAGTTAGTAGACAGGGCATTTTTGATATATTGAAAAGAGCTGAGAAAAACTTATATGAATATGAAAAAAAATTAGGATTAGTCAATAAATTTCGAATGAGTTATGATGGACTTAGGGATATAATTATATATTCAGATGAAATATCAGAACTAATTGAAAGTAATAATAGAGAAGAAATAGAGGATCTATTAATGAAAATTAAAAGTATAGGCAAGGAATTACTTATAGAAGAGAGGTAGGTTGAAAGATATGCTGGAAAACTTATCGGAAAAGCTTCAGAATGCTTTAGGCAAGCTAACTGGAAAAGGAAAAGTAAGTGAAAAAGATATAGATGGAGCAATGCGTGAAGTCAGGCTTGCCCTATTAGAAGCAGATGTTAATTTCAAAGTTGTAAGAAAGTTTACTAAGGATGTAAAGGAAAGAGCCTTAGGTTCAGAAGTAATGGAGAGTTTAACTCCAGGGCAACAGGTAATTAAAATAGTTAATGAAGAATTGACTGCTTTAATGGGGGATACTGAATCAAAAATAGAATACTCTTCAAAACCACCTACAGTAATACTAATGTGTGGTTTGCAGGGAGCAGGAAAGACAACTACAACTGGTAAATTAGCATATAAAATTAAAAAAGAAAATAAAAGACCCCTATTAGTTGCTTGTGACATTTATAGACCAGCAGCAATAAAACAATTAGAAGTTGTTGGGGAAAGAGCTGAAGTGCCAGTATTTAGTATGGGAGATAAAGTAAGCCCAATAGATATAGCAAAGGCTGGCGTAGAGCATGCTAAGAGAAATGGAAATGATGTAGTAATAATAGATACTGCTGGTAGATTGCATATAGATGAAGAACTTATGGATGAAATTAAAGGTATACATGATGCAACTAATCCAGATGAGATATTATTAGTACTTGATGCAATGACTGGTCAGGATGCCGTTAATGTGGCAGATGCATTTAACGATATATTATCCATAACAGGTGTAGTACTTACAAAATTAGATGGTGATGCTCGTGGTGGTGCAGCTTTATCTATCAGAGCAGTTACAGATAAGCCAATTAAATTTGTTGGGGTTGGAGAAAAATTAGATGAATTACAAGCATTTCATCCAGATAGAATGGCTTCAAGAATTCTTGGTATGGGTGATGTTTTAAGCTTAATAGAAAAAGCTCAAGAGGGAATTGATTTAGAAAAAGCTAAAGAGTTGGAAGAAAGAATAAGAAGTCAAAAATTTTCTTTTGATGATTTTTTAGGTCAACTAGAGCAAATGAAAAATATGGGTCCATTAGATGAACTTATGAAGATGATTCCAGGAGTAAATTCTAAGATGTTAAGTGGAATAGATGTTGGAGAAAAGGAAATAAATAGAATCCAGGCTATAATCCAGTCTATGACCATGGAAGAGAGAGAGAATCCTGAGATTATAAATAGTGGCAGAAGAAAGAGAATTGCAGAAGGTAGTGGATCAAATGTTCCAGAAGTTAATAGACTTTTAAAGCAATTCAGAGAAACTAAAAAGATGATGAAAAAATTTACTGATATGGAGAAGAAAATGAAAAGAGGCGGAGGATTTAAAATGCCTTTCTTTTAAATATTAGTGTATATATTATTTTAAGGAGGTGATATAAATGGCAGTTAAAATTAGATTAAGAAGAATGGGAGCTAAGAAAAACCCTTTCTACAGAGTTGTTGTAGCTGATTCAAGAAATGCAGTTTCTGGTAGATTCATAGAAGAAATAGGATACTATGATCCATTAACAGAACCAAAAACTATTAAAATAGATAATGAAAAAGCAATCAAATGGATTTCAAATGGTGCAAAACCAAGTGAAACTGTAGATAGACTATTCAAAGAGAGTGGAGTATATGAAACAGATGCAGAGTAATAATACTTCGAATAGTATCTAGGAGGTGCTAGATATGGGAGAATTAGTTGAATTTATAGCAAAATCGCTTGTTGACAACCCAGATCAAGTAAAGGTCAATGAAGTTGAAGATGAAAAATCTACAATCATTGAGCTAAAAGTAGCAGATGAAGATATGGGAAGAGTAATAGGTAAGCAAGGGAGAATAGCTAAGGCTATCAGAACTGTTGTTACGGCAGCAGCAATAAAAGACAATAAAAGAGTTGTAGTAGAAATTATACAGTAAGATATTTATATCTTACTGTTATATTATTGAGTAGGTGAATA
>JARIDA010000021.1 GCA_029257065.1 Tissierellaceae bacterium
ATCATAATCCCTATTACCATATAGCACTATTGGTATGGCAAGACTTCCATATCCTTTTATTTTATCCAGATATTTTAAAAGAATATTTGGAACTCTTCCAGCATAAACAGGTAGTCCAATCAATAGAACATCCTCTGCTCCAAATTTTTGAATTTCTTCTCTAACTTCTGGAGTAGTAAAGTCAACAGTTCTTCCAATCTCCATTTCCTTCTTAACGGATAGCTTATTCCCAATTTCCTCTATGACTCTTTTACTAGTTCCAGTTGGACTAAAATACATCATATTTATTTTTTTCATATTATCAACTCCAATTTCTTCTAATCAATGTATGTATTTAAAATTCTTTTTAATTCTTTAACCTTTGCTTCTATATCGTCTTCTAATTCCTTTAAAGTTTCCCTTAAAAATACTTCGTATACCTCTATTACTCTTTCTGATTTATCATATTTTTTTCCATATAGGTAAATATCAAAAAGAACTATGTATATAGATGCTTTTACCTTAATTTCTTTTTTATCTTCTGTTGGAAAATTAATAAGCTTTTTAGCATATTCTATGGTTTTTTCTCTATTTCGAATAAAATCATAACTCTTCATTAATAAGTATAGTAATTGAAATGTCTCCCCTTTAAGATCAATTAGTTTTTTCAACATCTCAATTCCCTCATCATATCTCAAACTATAATGTAGAGATTTTGCTAATTTATCTAAAACTTCAATAGACTTATCCCTCTTATAACAGGCTTTAAAATATATGTCAGAACTATAATAATCTCCAACTTCAAAAAGCTCTAATCCTCTTTTATATAAATCTTTAGGATTTTCTGATCCTAGTTTACTTATTTCTTCTTCTATTACATTTTCAATATATACTACATTCCCAAATGGACCTTTATAATTTTCTATATATTTTACAACTTCAGGAATTATATTTTTTCTTGCAAATGCTGACTCTGCATACCAAACATTGGATTGACCTATTCCCATCCCCGCACCAACTTCACTTGCCCTATCTATTGTATACGTTCTATTGTCTTCTGGTATCAAATAACAATCCTCCGCCCTGGCTACTATATTATAGTAAGAACTAAATTGATAATCCACAAAAAAACTTAAATCCCTATCTGACCTATAAACTCTCGCATTTTCATACCAACCAACAATTCTTGTCTGCTTATTTTTATTTGTAGCTAACCAAACAACTAAAACATTATCTACATATTTATCTTTTGCACTAACTCCTTTAAAATGTTTCTCTAAAGCCATATTTCCACCTACACGAACAAATCCATGACATTTTCCATTGTCATCCAGGAAATTATAAACTTCTCCTCCTGTACCCTGTGATTTTATGTGCCCTCCACCATTAATTGGCTTGTCATCATCTCTTACACCTACATAATCTTTCATCCATGCAATATTACAAAATATTATTCGCTTTTCCATTTATATATTCCTCCCTTTTTTAACTTATAGTCATATATTTCATAGTTTGAAAATATATTATATTCTCCATATTATCTATAATTATAACATAATCAAAAGAAAAAGAAGAAGAAGCCAAGCCTCTTCTTAAGTTTATATAATATTCTTATAAAAGTTATCTTTTATTTTTATTTTTAATTCTTCTTTATCAAAATAATCTAAGACATTTATACCACCTAATATATTTATATATATGACAAAGAGTCTCTATATTCTCTCCTTGTTAAATTCCTACCTATTTTCCTCTCAAGATTAATCAGTGATTCTATAGTTTTTTTAATTATTTTATGGTTATTAGCATAACTGCTAGATAATAATATCAATGTCCTTGTACTATAGTCCGACTTAAAATATTCTAATAATTTCCAAGGATTTTCAGAGTTTTCATCATATAAAGTTCTTCCTACCCACCAATATTTTGAAATAGTATTCACTATTAAAGATCTTCTATGTGAATTTGCCATATCTATAAAATATCTCGCTTTAATATTCCTTATATTTTGTTCTTTTTCTTTAAAATTATATCTGCCATAACTTTATATGAGGGTGAATAATAAGATATTTTTGATATTTCACTATAAAGATTATGATTAAACTTATATCCCAAATCTTTTATCCATAATTCTATATTGGTTTTTGTGTCCATTTAAACAATCACACCTTTCTATCATACAAGTGCTTTATATAATAATAGATATCTCTTGAACTCATTAAATTAATCTGTGAAATCTATACATTGTTACATAAGATTTCCTTAAGTACTATCTTATCATACTTAAGGAACTTTTTAAATATTCAGAATTCCATGATGGTTATTCTTTATTATTCATTTATTATTGAATTTAATTTAAAACTTACCACCGATGAATTAAAGCACCACTTAAATTTAAGTAGTGCTTTTTCTCCAATACTATTAACTTTTACCTGCCTTTACGCTAGCATTAAAAGACTTGCTGCCATTACAGCCATTCCTGGTATCAATCCGTAGATAACAATATGATGTTCACTATATTTTTCTGCTGTTGGTAATAATTCATCTAAGGAAATATAGACCATAATTCCAGCAACTGAAGCAAATACTATTCCAAACATAGGTTATTACATATGTAGAAAACCCTAATGAGCCTGATAAAAACTGCTTCTGTAGAATAATTCAATATCTACCTCCACCTAATATACTACTGAATACTAATTATATCACAAACAAAAAAGAGTCTTAAAATAAATTTACTTTAAGACTCTCCACTATTAACTTTCAACTCTAAACTATTTACTATTTTTATTTACTATTTTATTAAAGAACAATAACAATGTTCCAACTGCTGCAATAATACCTGCTGGATATGCTATTGTTGTTGATAGGTTGAATCCTTCTGGTGCTTGAACTAAGTATGTTATTGAAACAGCTGTCATAAATGTTGCTGGTATAGTTGACATCCAATGACTTTTATCTTTACTAACCAGATAAGCTGATGCTGTCCATAGGACAATCATTGCTAAAGTTTGATTTGCCCAAGCAAAATATCTCCAAATAATATCAAAATCAATTCTAGTTAATCCAAAAGCTACTATAAATAATGGAACTGCTAACATTAATCTATTTTTTATAGGCTCTTGTTTAAAATTAGCTGCATCTGCCATTGTTAATCTTGCTGATCTAAATGCAGTGTCCCCAGATGTTATAGGTGCTGCGACTACTCCTAGCATGGCTAATATTCCACCTACAGTTCCTAGTAAATTTGTGGATATTATATTTACTACTCCTGCTGGTCCTCCACTACTTGATAAGGCTTCTCCCAATTGTGGAATTCCACCAAAGAATATCATTGCTGCTGCTGCCCATATCATAGCTATTATACCTTCTGCTATCATGGATCCGTAGAATATACTTCTACCATAGCTTTCTTTTTCCATACATCTAGCCATCATAGGTGACTGAGTTGCATGAAATCCACTTATGGCTCCACAGGCTATTGTTGTGAAAAGTATTGCCCAGATTGGAAGTCCTTGTGGATGTAAAGTGGATGTGGTAAATGCTGGTAATTGATATCCACTTGTAAGCAATTTAAATCCTATTCCACCTGCCATTATAAGTAGTGATAGACCAAATATAGGATATATTTTTCCTATTAATTTGTCCACTGGTAATATTGTAGCTATAAAGTAATATACAAATACGATTGCTAACCATATATCTACATTTCCTAAACCAAATAATTTCATATTGGCTAAAATTCCAGCTGGTCCAGACATAAATACAGTTCCTACAAGGACAAGTAAAACCACTGAGAATACTCTCATAATTTTTCTTACCCCTTCTCCTAAGTAAGTTCCCACTATTTCTGAAATACTATGCCCATCATGTCTTATTGAGAGCATTCCTGAAAAATAATCATGAACACCTCCTGCAAAAACACTACCTAATGCTATCCAAACAAATGCCATTGGTCCAAATAGTGCACCTTGAATTGCACCAAATATAGGTCCTAATCCTGCAATGTTTAGAAGTTGAATTAAAAATACCTTAGACCTTCTCATGGGAACAAAGTCCACTCCATCTTCTAGCCTATAAGCTGGTGTTGTTATACTATCATCTGCACCAAAATGGTCGTCTACAATTTTTCCATAGACAAAATATCCAACAACCAATACAATTATTCCAATTATAAATTGAATCATTCTAATACCTCCTCTTATATTTTTAATATTCTTACTATTGACACAATTATATAATGATAGTTAGAATATTTATCTTTTAAAAGATGAAAGGTATATTTTTAAATCTTATCTACATAATTATCTGATTAACTGCATTAGTTTTCTATATTCATAACCTTTTTAAAATCTCCTGCAGCATTTCTACTTACTGGAATTTTTTCTTTATATCCTATTAGGTTAATATTATAGGTTCCATTAAACCAAGTTTCAACTGATTCTATTTTATTTAAATTAACTATGTATGACTTGTGAGTTCTAAAGAACATAGATGAGTCCAATTTATCTAATAACCTGTTTAAACTAGTATTTATTTTAAACTTCTCTTTTCCAGAGATTATTACTGTGTTTTTATCTTCAATAGTGGCATATACAATATCTTCTAATTCTACAGGAACCAATTTATTTTCATGATATAGAGATATTAATCTTGGACTGTCTTTTTCACTTATTTTTAAACTTTCTATCAATTCCTTTATTTGATTGTAGTTTAATTCTAAATCTCTATTGCTCTTTTCAATTATTTTATCTAATCTACTTTTTAATCTGTCTTCTGATATTGGCTTTAATAAGTAATCTGTTGCATTTACTTCAAAAGCATCTATTGCAAATTCGTCATAAGCTGTAACAAATATAATTATTGGAGCTGTTTCTTCCTCCATTAATTTAGAGGCTACATCTAATCCACTAATTTCAGGCATTTGAATATCTAGAAAAATAATATCTGGTTTTAATTTTTTATTTAATTCCAATGCTTCAATACCATTTGAAGCTTCAGCTACTACTTCTACTCCCTTAATTTCATTTAATATATGTAATAATTCTTCTCTTGCGGGTTTTTCATCATCTACAATTAAACATCTTTTCAATTAAAACATCTCCTTAATTTTTAGGTATTATTATAGTTACATTAGTACCTTTATTAATTTCCGATCTAATTTTTAGACCATAATTATCCCCATATTTATTCTTTAATCTTTCATTTACATTTTTAAGGCCAATACAATCTCTATTTTCATCATTATCCAGTAAGTAGTCTAACTTTTCTTCTGCTATTCCCACTCCATCATCTTCTACTTCTAGTTTTATTTCTTTTTCACTTTCAGATGCACTTATTTTAACCTTACCTCCCTGAATCCTATTTACAACACCATGCTTAATAGCATTTTCAACTAAAGGCTGCAGGAGTAATGGTGGAAGCTTACAATTAATATTTTCTGGTATATCATAAATTATATCCAGTTTATCTCCAAATCTGGCTTTCTCTATTTCTATATATGAATTTATATGTTCTATTTATTTTTCTAAATTTACCTCCTCTATATTTTGTTGTAAATTTTTTCTAATAAAAGTACTTAGATGAATCAAAAGTTTTCTTGCCTCATCTGGTTGAGTTCTAGTTAGAGAAACTATTGTATTAATTGCATTAAATAGAAAGTGAGGATTTATTTGAGCTTGAAGAGCATTAAGTTCAGCCTTGGCTAGAAGTTCTTTTTGATAGTCAATTTTACTAAGTTCAATTTGTGTTGAAAATATTTGAGCCAAGCCTAATGCTAATTCTATTTCTACTTTGGTTACTGAATTTTCTTCATTCTTATACAATTTTAATAATCCTATTATTTCATTTCCCTCTTTCAGAGGAACTATTACTCCTGATTTCAAGGAACAATTAGGATAGTCACACCCTATCTCTTCTTTTGTATTTACTACAATATATTTCTCATTTTTTAATGTCCTTTTTGTTATATTTGTTCTAACTTCACTGTTGACTAAATGATGGTCTTCTCCTATTCCCACATGGGCCAATATTTTCTCTTTGTCTGTAAAGGCTACACCTTTAATATTGGTCATATCACAAATAATCTCTGCTATTTTCTTTGTAGTTTCTTGATTGAATCCTTTCCTAAAATGAACTAAAGTTTTACCAGCAATATTTAGAGCTAATTGTGCCTGATATACGGATTCCGTTTCTATATCTTTAAAAATACTATCGGTTATAGCAATAAATACACCTATTCCTATACCATTGGCTAATACCATAGGCATTGCAATAACTGAAACTAAATCCAAAGCTTCAGAAAAAGGTTTAGCTACAATTAATATAATTATCATTTGAAGTACTTCCAATAAAAATCCTACCATTAATGAAAAAGTAACCCTATATTTACTCTTTTCAAATTTTTCTCTTAACATTCCTGCTATAATTCCTTCAGCTAAAGTGGATATACCACAGGCCAGAGATGTAAATCCTCCTATATCTATTAAGAATCTATGGCCTCCTGCTATTAATCCTGAAAGAGTACCTACAAAAGGACCTCCTAATAATCCTCCTACTACAACACCTATAACTCTAGAGTTAATAAGTGCTCCTTGAATTTCAATTCCCGTATAAGTACCAATTATTCCAAACAATCCAAATATAATGGCTAGAATAAACTTATCTCTTTTCTTTATATTTTGTCTGGAAATAATTTTTTTAAATATTTTTAACTTAGATAAAAGAAATGCTAAAATCAGTATTAATCCGACTCTTCTAGTGAAGTTTCTTATTAAAATATAAAACAAGCTAATCCCTCCTCTATTTATAATTTAAATTTATTATATCATAGGCCTATTAAAATTTTTCGCAAATAAATAAGAGTCCTAAATAAATTTAAGACTCTACTATTAACTCTAAACTTTTAACTATCAGTAGTGTTTTTTCCTTGGAACAAATTCTGTATGGAGTAATTCTTTTGCCTTTTCACCATATGGTTCTCCTAAAAATTCATCATATAATTTTTTTATAGATTTATTTTTATATGAATATCTTATAGCCTTTTCACCATCTACGCTGTGAATTCCTCTCATACGCTTTTCTATTATTGAAATATCTCCATGTATAAAAGGTTGCCCACCTCCATCAATACATCCTCCTGGACAAGCCATGATTTCAATAACATCAAAATGCTCTCCCTCTTTTACTCTCTCTAAAAGCTTTCTAGCATTTCCCAATCCACTTGCTACAGCAACTTTAAGTTTCATACCATCTATTTGAACTTCTGCTTCTTTTATATTTTCCATTCCTCTTAATTCGTGAAAGACAACTTCTTCTAAGTCCTCACCTGTTATCATATAATTGGCAGTTCTTAAAGCTGACTCTAGAACTCCTCCTGAAGCCCCAAATATTACTGATGCTCCTGTGGATTCTCCTAAAGGATTATCAAAATCAGAGTCTTCCAGATCTTGAAAATTCATGGACATATCTTTTATCATAGAAGCTAATTCTCTAGTGGTTATTACTAAGTCCACATCACTATATCCTTCTCCACCTAATTCAGGTCTTGCTGCTTCATATTTTTTTGCTACACAGGGCATTACAGATACAACTAAAATATCTTCTGCATTTAAATTATTCTTCTCTGCAAAATATGTATTGGCTATTGCTCCAAACATTTCATGAGGTGATTTACAACTAGAGGGAATATCCAACATATGGCTAAAATTATGCTCCATAAATTTAACCCAACTTGGACAGCAACTTGTTAATATTGGTAATCTTCCTCCATTTTCTATTCTATGAACCAATTCAGCTGCTTCTTCGATTGCGGTTAAGTCTGCAGCAAAATCAGTATCAAATACATAATCAAAACCAAGTCTCTTTAAAGCTGTAACCATTTTCCCTGTTACTACAGTTCCAGCTTCCATACCAAATTCTTCTCCTAGAGCCACCCTTACTGCTGGTGCTGTTTGAACAATTACAGTTTTATCACTTCTCAATGCATCATAAACCTTATCTACATTATTGACTTCTGTTAATGCTCCTGTTGGACAAACAGCAATACATTGACCACAAAAAGTACAATTAGTTTTTTCTATTGGATCGTTATATTGAGTTCCTATTACTGTTTCAAATCCTCTACCAATATGAGTTAAAGTTCCTACTGATTGTACTGTTGAACAAACTGTTTCACATCTCTTGCAAAGTATACATTTATTTGGATCTCTAATTATAGACATACTACTATCATCAATTGGAAAATTTATCATTTCTCCTTCAAATCTTATCCTATTAATATGTGTAAGTTCTGCTAAATCTTGAAGTTCACATTCTCCACTTTTACTACAAATCAAACAATCCTTTGGATGATTTGATAATAATAGTTCTACCATAGTTTTTCTTGTATTTAATACTCTTAAGGTATCCGTTCTAATTTCCATTCCTTCTTTAACTGGAGTGTTACAAGCTGGTACCAAATTTTCTCTGTCATCTTCTACCAGACAAACCCTACAATTTGCTTCCTCATTTAATAATCCTAATCCATGTAAATCAAGATGACATAGAGTTGGAATATTAATATTAATTTTTTTTGCAGCCTGAAGAATTGTCTCTCCTTCTTCTACTGAAACCTCTCTCTCATTTATCTTTAATTTTATCATTATCAACCCTACTTTCTAATTATTGCATTAACAGGACAGGCTTCCAGACAAGCATTACACTTAATGCATTTGTCTGTATCTATTATATGCAAAGATTTTTGAGTTCCCTCTATTGCATCTACTGGACAATGTTTCTTACAAATTCCGCACCCTATACAGTTATCTGTAATCATGTATTTTAATAGTTCAGTACAAATAGATGCTCTACATTTCTTTTCAAATATATGTTCTTCATATTCTTCTCTAAAGTATTTAAGTGAACTTAATACTGGATTTGTAGCTGTTTTACCAAGACCACAAAGGCTAGAATCTGTGATTACCTGACATAAATCTTCTAAAACAATTAAATCCTCAGCCACTCCTTTACCTGATGTTATTCTTTCTAATATTTCTAGAACTCTTTTATTTCCTATTCTACATGGAGTACATTTCCCACAAGATTCATCTACTGTAAAGTCCATAAAAAACTTTGCTATATCTACAATACAATCATCTTCATCCATTACTACCATTCCACCTGAACCGATTATGGATCCTATCTCCTCTAAGGACTTAAAATCCACATTAGTGTTGAATAGTCTTGTTGGAATACACCCTCCTGAAGGACCTCCTGTTTGAACTGCTTTAACAGCTTTTCCATCTGGAGTTCCTCCACCTATCCCAAAGATTATTTCCTCCAGTGTGGTTCCCATTGGAACTTCAACTAATCCAGTATTCTTAACATTTCCACTTAGAGCAAATACTTTGGTACCAGGTGAATCTTCATTTCCTATAGATTTAAACCAATCTGATCCTTTTTGTAGTATTACTGGTATATTTGCCAATGTCTCCACATTGTTAACTATAGTAGGTTTTCCCCATAATCCCTTGTGAGCTGTTAAATCTACTTTTGCTCTAGGCATACCTCTTTTACCCTCTATGGATTCTATTAAGGCTGTTTCCTCTCCACAGACAAAGGCACCAGCGCCTAGTCTGATCTTTATATCAAATTCAAATCCCATATTTAATATATTATCCCCTAATAGATTATATTCTCTTGCCTGCTTCATAGCTGTTTTTAGTCTGTCCACAGCTATAGGATATTCCGCTCTTATATAAACATATCCCTCATCTGCACCTACTGAATAACCTGCAATGACCATAGCTTCTATAACACTGTGTGGATCTCCTTCTAAAATACTTCTATCCATAAAAGCACCTGGATCTCCTTCATCAGCATTACAAATTATGTATTTTTTATCTGATTCCCTTTCATAGGCAGCTTTCCATTTTATCCCTACTGGAAATCCTGCTCCTCCTCTTCCTCTCAGATTGGCGTCTTTTAATATTTCAATAACTTCCAAAGGAGTTTTTTCTGTAAGAACTTCCCCTAAAGCTTTATAACCATCAAAAGCTATATACTCCTCAATATCATCAGGAGCTATTACACCACAGTTTCTAAGTGCAACCCTTTTTTGTTTTTTATAAAAATCTACTTCATGAACTGTCTTTATTCTATCTCCTGATTCCCCAAATAGTCTTCTCCTTACTATTTTTCCCTTAACTATATGTTCGTCCACTATTTCTTCCACATCTTCTAATTTTACATAGCTATAAAAAGCTCCTTCAGGATACACAACAACATTAGTTCCCGTTTCACATAGACCAAAGCATCCTACTAGTTTTACCTTTGCCCTATCTTCAAGTCCTCTTAATTTAATATGTTCTTCAAACAAGGCTGCTATTTCATCTCCCTTTAAAGAGTGACAACCTGTTCCACCACATACCAGTATATGATGTTCATCATGTTTTTCATCCTCATCTATAAATTTTTTATCTAAATTCAATTTACGAAGCTCAACTTTTGCCCTTGCAACTTCTCTAATATTTCTTAACTCCTCTACATTATTAATCACTTTTACACCTCCAATTATTTATATTGTTTTAATATCTCTCTTACATCTTCAGGCTTTAATTTTCCATGAACATCCTTATTTATTGTAATTACTGGAGCAAGCCCACAAGCACCGAGACATCTTGTTGGTGTAAGTGAAAATTTCATATCTGCTGTGGTTCCCCCTGGTTCTATTTCCAATTCATCCGAAAAAGCTTTTAAAATATCCTTTGCACCTTTTACATAACATGCCGTCCCCATACAAATGCTAATATCATATTTCCCCTTTGGCATTAGGGTAAATCTTGTATAAAATGTAATCACACCATAAATAGAAGCTACTGTAGTATCCAAAGTTTTTGCAATAGTCAATATTACATCTTTGGGTATATATCCATATATATCTTGAGTCTTATGTAATACTTCTATTAACTCTGATTTATCATTAATAGTTTTTAAATAATCTGTAATCTCTTTAAATTTACTCTTCTCCCCTATAGACATGTTGCCTCCTTATCTAACTTTATATTTGCCTCTGCCATCCTATTTTGTAATCTTTTTGTGATTTGTTTAACATATTATACTATATACCTTTACTAAATGAAAGTTATATTTATAATATTCTGATAATTTAACAAAGGTTTTAACTCCTATTTAAAGAGACTTAGAACCTCATTATAATAATATAATCCTATTTATTAAAGCAGTCCATACAAAGCTTTTTTCCCTTTTCCAATCTTATTTTAGGCTCTGCTGCACCCTCACCACATTTTTCACAAATTATAGTATCAAATATATTAGCTTTTTCAGGCAATTCGTATTCTGGTTTTGAAAATATAAATAAATCATCTATGGAACTATTTAATATATGACTAATTCTTTCATCTCTATCCATATTTCCCTTTGATAATTTAAAGATCATCCTCAAACTTTCACCTGTAGATCTTTTAAAAAAACTATATGCTGTTTTACCTAAATCTCTATATATTAAATTTCCCTTTCCAAAGGTACATCCTACTAACACTTGTATACCATCAACTCCACAAGCATCATTTTCTGTTACACACACTATCTCTTCATCCTCTGAAAAACTTATTCCCAATTTTTCTATAGCTGCTTCGCTTGCCTTAACTCCTATAGCCAAACCTGGACATTCATGACCATGAAACTCGACACATTTTTTCCAATTCTTCATTTCTTTTCCCCCTATATACTTATCTCTCTATAATTTTGTTAATTCATTATATCATGAAATTTTACCCTAATTCATATAAATAAAGGCCTTAACTCTAATTAGAAGTTAAAGCCTTTATTTTAATATCTTTTTCTTTCAAATATATCTGTTATGGAATAAAATAAAAATACTAAAGCCAGACTAATTAAGATTCCTCCTAATATATCTGTAAACCAATGCACGCCAGATAACATTCTTCCTATTATTGTCACTAGAATTATTACTATTGATAATGTATTCACTATTTTTAATTTCGTTTTATCTCCAATCATTCTTCCAAATTGAATTATTCCCATGCCCATAATTGAAAGAATCATCATAGTATGTGTAGATGGAAATGATGCTACTAATTCACCATCGATTATCACTGGACGATAATTGATTATTACTTTTTCAAATAATATATATATTCCAATAATTAGAATATAAAATATTCCCAATAGGATAATAGAACTATCTATTTTAAATAAACTCTTTCTACTTATTAGCTGTAAAAAACCTATTAAAGCAAATCCTAATGCTGTTAATATTCCTAAGTAACCAAAAATCTCTGTAGTCTTATACCAAAATTCACTTGTTCCAATCCAATCATCCACAATCTTATTAATACTTGCCAATCCAATTGTAGAAGCTTCTGGACCTATTGGCTGAACATCTACATTCACCAATGCCCATGTTAATATTCCAAAAAGTATAAATAACACTAAACTAATTGCAAAACTATTTTTTCTCTTCATGTCAACCTCAACTTTCATTTTTCTCAATACTATAATAATTATTATTGAGTTTAATTTTTCTGGGTATATGTTCTCTGAAACTATATATTCTAGCATAGTAATAAAAATATGTCTATATTGTATTTAACAAAATTTGATATATATTCTTAAACATTATATACTATATACTTAGGAAGGCTATTTCATCTGATTATAATGAAAGGTTTAAAGAAAAGAAAAGAGGTTTTATAAATGATACGATTTGAAAATGTACGAAAACAGTATGGTGATAATATTGTATTAAAAGATATAAGTTTTCATATTGAACCAGGCGAATTTGTTGTACTAATCGGACCAAGTGGCTGTGGTAAAACTACAACCCTAAAGTCTATTAATCGTTTGATCGTTCCAGAAGGTGGAAAGATATATGTAGACGGCAAAGATATTTCCAAAATAGATCCTGTGCAATTAAGACGTGGTATAGGATATGTAATTCAGCAAATAGGACTTTTTCCTAATATGACCATTGAACAAAATATAGGAGTGGTTCCTAAAAGACTGGATTATTCTAAGGAAGAAATCACTAAAATAACCAAGGATTTAATGAAAATGGTTGGTATGGATTACGATCAATATGCTAATAAATATCCTTCACAACTTTCAGGTGGGCAACAGCAAAGAATTGGAGTTCTTCGTGCACTGGCTGCATCACCACCAATTGTACTTATGGATGAACCTTTTGGTGCTTTAGATCCAATGACCCGTACCGTTCTTCAAAAAGAAATTTTAAGTCTACAAAAAAAATTAAAAAAGACTATTGTATTTGTTACTCATGATATGGATGAGGCTTTGGATTTAGCAGATAAAATTATATTTATGAATGAAGGTAATATTGCACAAATTGCTAGTCCTGAAGAAATGTTAAATAATCCAGCAAGTGATATGATTAGAGATTTCATGAGAAATACTTCCATATCAGCTGAGAGACTAGATTTAACAGCAGGAGATTTTACAAAATCTGATGTTGTTACTGCTTATAAGGATAAAAGTATTCGTGCAGCTACAGATATAATGGCTCGTAATAAAATCGACTCTCTTGTAATAAAAAATGATGATGGAACTTATGCAGGAGTTGTAACAATAAAAGCTATAAGAAGACATGGTAAATCCACTGGCACAATTGGTGATTTAAAACCATATGAAAATATTACAGCTTCTATTAAAGAAGATGCTAAGAAAACTTTTGATAAATTCTATGACTCACCAGATAATTTTATAGTAGTGTTAAATGAGGATAATACAGTGGCTGGATTTATAACAAAATCAAGTATGGCCATAGCAATGGCTGATACTCTTTGGGGTGATATGTAATGAATTTC
This sequence comes from Tissierellaceae bacterium, assembly GCA_029257065.1. Classification (GTDB taxonomy): domain Bacteria; phylum Bacillota; class Clostridia; order Tissierellales; family Tissierellaceae; genus JARIDA01. The sequence continues at coordinate 13,821 of JARIDA010000021.1, forward strand.
TTTAATATATATGGAGAGCGTTTAATATCAGCAATTCAAACCCATTTGTTTTATGTATTTACATCTGTGGGAATTGGACTTTTAGTAGCTCTTATTTTAGGGATTCTTTTATCCCGTGTGCCACAATATGCAAAGATAATTATGCCAATACTTTCTATTTTCCAAACAATTCCAGGGATTGTTTTTATTGGTCTACTTTTTCTAATTTTGGGAATGGTTCCAATAACAGTAATTACAGCATTGTCGATTTATGCTGTTTTTCCCATACTTAAAAATACTTATACTGGTTTATTAGATGTAGATCCAGCACTTATAGAGGCTGCAAAAGGTAGTGGAATGTCACCTATGGAATCTTTGATTGAAGTTGAATTACCATTAGCCCTTACTTCCATATTTGCTGGTTTAAAGATGTCAACAATATATACAGTAAACTGGGCAGTATTAGCAGCAATGATTGGTCTAGGAGGACTTGGAGAGTTTATCTATATTGGAATTACATCCAATGATAATCAAATGATATTAGCAGGTGCAATCCCTTCGGCAATTATGGCTATTCTATTGAGTCTATTGATTGATTTTGTAAGTCATTTAATAATACCTAAGGGTTTAAGGAGAGTGGGATAATGGATTTTTCAATTGTATGGGAACATTTATTTCTAGTTTTTATGTCAGTTCTATTTTCTTTGATAATTGGACTACCATTAGGTGTGTTAGCTTATTTAAAAGCACCAATTAGAAAAATTATTCTCTGGATAGTTGAGGTTTTACAAACTATTCCGGCTCTGGCTCTATTAGGTTTAATTATGATTGTCTTTGGAGCAGGAAAATTAACAGTAATTATTGGTCTTGTACTTTATTCCCTATTACCTATTGTACACAACACATATATAGGACTTCAAGGCGTTGATAGTGGAATTAAAGAAGCTGGTAAGGGAATGGGGTTGACTCAAATGGATAGACTTATTTCAATAGAAATTCCTTTGGCTTTTCCTATGATCTTTACTGGTATAAGAATTGCAACAATTACTACTATTGGGGCAGCTATATTTGCTACATCTGTTGGTGGTGGAGGTTTAGGTTCAGTAATCTATAGGGGAATCAGGACACAAAATATGGACTTAATCCTATTTGGAACTTTGGCATTAATGATAATGGCAATTTTCTTTGACATTTTAATGACATGGGTAAATAAACATTTAGAAAAGCAGGTTTAATTTTAACTTAGTAATAAAGGAGGATTTTAAATTATGAATAAAAAAAGAAGAATTTTAAGTTTAATAACTATTTTAGCATTGGTATTGACCTTTACAGCATGTGGTTCCGGTGGAAATAGTGGTGAAGGACCACTTGTTATTTATGATGGACAATTTACAGAAATGAAAATAATGCATAGAATGGCTAAGATGCTTGTTGAAGAACACACTGATTTATCTGTTGATATTAAAGATGAAATGTCTCCAGTTAACAGTTTTCAACAATTAGCTGATGGAAAAGCAGATATAATGAATTCTTATGATGGAACTCTATTAACTACTTTTTTACATTTAGATACACCAGATGTTCCTGAAGGTACTTCTATTTATGATTTTGTTAATGAAAAAGCAATGGAAAAACATGGAATTAAGCTTTTAGATAAAATAGGTTCTGAAAATACTTATGCTATAGGAGTTTTAGCTGAAACAGCAGAGAAATATAATTTACAAACTATTAGTGATCTAGCTGAAGTTTCTGAAGAAATAGTTTTTGGAGCAGAGCATGATTTTTATACTGAAGAGGGAAGTATGAAATATACTCCATTTATTGATTTTTACGGAATGGACTTTGCAGATAACAAACCAATTGATATTAATTTAAAATATTCTGCTATTGAAACTGGAAATATAGATGCAACAACAGTTTATACAACTGATGGGATGAACAAGAAAATTGGTTTAGTTATATTAGAAGATGATCAGAAATTCTTCCCAGAATATAATACTGCTCTGTTAGTACGCGCAGCTATATTTGAAGAATACAGTGAAATAGCTCCAAATCTAGAAGAAGTATTAAATAAACTAGCTGGACAATTTACAAATGAAATAATGACAGACTTAACTTATGAAGTTGACGTAGAAGGTAGAACAGAAGATGAAGTTGTAAGAGAGTTTCTAATTGATAATGGTTTAATTTCCGAATAATCCATTATTTTTAATATTTATCAATACCTAAAATAGTTTTACAAAAGCCTAGGTTTTTGTAAAACTATTTTTATATTATAATTAGTGGATTTATGGTCACCATTAATGATATTATGGGTATATAAACCGTACTGAATATTATTTGAAAGGAAGTGTCAATGTGGAAGCAGTAAATCAAGATTTAGAAAAATTACAAATAGTTGAATTAGTATTAAATGGCAATACTTACGGTGTCAATATTTTAAAAGTACAGGAGATATTAGTACAACAACCTTATATAGAAGTTCCCAACAGTAATGAAGATGTAAAGGGTATATTTAATTATAGGGGAAATGTTATACCTATTATAAATCTACATAAGGCATTAAATATGGAAGATTCAGAAATCATTAAAAATACATTAGTTCTGAATTTCAATAATGTACTATATGCATTTGAAGTAGATGATGTTATTGGAACTTCAACATATGAATGGGATGTTGTTGAAGATGTTAATGAAGGATTAAAAAATCACAGCCAAAATAGTTATACAGGAATCATTAATGATGGGGAAAGAATAATAATGATAATTGATTTTGAAACTATTATTGGAAGATTAGATGGACTTACAGAAGAAAGCTCTTATAGTGAATTAGAAAATTTTGATTTTAGTAAAATTGAAAAATTTACTGATATTAATATTGCCTTTGCTGAAGATTCAGGAATGATGTCTCTAGTTATTAAAGCAGAACTTCTTAAAGCTGGATTTGAAAATATTAATTCCTTTGTAGATGGTAAGTCAGCATTAGAATATATAGAGAATACAGATGATGATATCGATTTATTTATATTGGATATAGAAATGCCATATGTGAATGGATTTACTTTGACCACAAAAATAAGAGAATCCGAAAAATTTAAAGATACACCAGTAATTCTATTCTCATCTTTAATCAATGATGAAAATAAATCAAGAGGAGATAAAGTAGGAGCAGATTATCAAGTATCAAAACCTGATTTAAATAGACTTATTAGTATTGTTGGAAAGGTTTTAGACGATAAAAATAAATAAATACATAAAAACAAGATGGCTCATATGAGCCATCTTGTTTTTATGGTTTACAAATTGCTCCTGTGGATGCTGAAGTTACAATTTTTTCATATTTAGCTAAATAACCTTTAGCATCAGACTTCTTAGGTTTCCACTTTTCTCGTCTAGCTCCCAAAACCTTTTCATCTACCAGAACATTAAGTTCTCCCTTTACCATATCTATTTGAATCTCATCTCCATTTTTTACAAGTGCAATAGGACCTCCCTCACTTGCTTCTGGAGAAACATGGCCTATTGATGCTCCTCTAGTAGCTCCTGAGAATCTTCCATCTGTTAGAAGTGCCACATCCTTATCCATGCCCATTCCTGCTAAGGCTGAAGTTGGAGTTAACATCTCTCTCATACCTGGTCCACCTTTTGGTCCTTCATATCTAATTACTAAAACTTCACCTTTTTCTATACTTCCGCTTAATATTGCCTCTACTGCTTCATCTTCACTATCGAAAACTCTTGCCGGTCCACTGTGTCTTATCATCTCTTCTGCAACAGCAGATCTTTTAACTACCGCTCCATCTGGCGCAATATTTCCTTTTAATACAGCAATCCCACCAGTTTCACTATAAGGTTCCTCTATGGATGCTATAATATTATTATCCAGTACTTTGTAATGTGAAATTACTTCACCAATTGTTTTTCCTGTTACATTTCTCACCTGTAAATCTAAAAGATCTTTTTTACTAAGCTCATTCATAACTGCCATTATTCCACCTGCATCGTG
>JARIDA010000078.1 GCA_029257065.1 Tissierellaceae bacterium
GAAGTAACAGATATGAAAGGAGAGGGCAAATGAAAGAGAACATAGGAAAAGTTGTTCAGGTTATAGGCCCCGTAGTTGACGTTCGTTTTAGTGAAGACAATTTACCACAACTTTTAAATGCAGTAGAAATAGAATTCGATGGTAAAATTTTAACTATAGAGGTGTCACAACACGTGGGTGATGACATAGTTAGATGTATATCTATGGGCTCTACGGATGGTTTAGTAAGAGGAATGGAAGCTAAAGATACAGGAAAACCTATTACTGTACCAATTGGAGAAAAAACATTAGGTAGACTTTTTAATGTTTTAGGTGAAAATATAGATGGTAAGGAACAAGTGACAGGTACAGACACAGCACCTATTCACAGAGAAGCACCTTCATTTGAAGAACAAGAGCCAAGTACTGAAATTTTCGAAACAGGTATTAAAGTAGTAGACCTTATTGCACCTTATTCTAGAGGTGGAAAAGTAGGATTATTCGGTGGTGCAGGAGTAGGGAAAACAGTATTAATTCAGGAGTTAATAAATAATATAGCGACAGAACATGGTGGTATATCTGTATTTGCAGGTGTAGGAGAGAGAACAAGAGAAGGTAATGACCTTTACTATGAGATGATTGAGTCAGGAGTAATTGACAATACAGCTTTAGTATTTGGTCAAATGAATGAGCCACCAGGAGCAAGAATGAGAGTAGCTCTAACAGGTCTTACAATGGCTGAGTATTTTAGAGATGAAGCAGGGCAAGACGTACTTTTATTTATAGATAATATATTTAGATTTACACAGGCAGGTTCAGAAGTATCTGCGCTTATGGGACGTATGCCATCAGCAGTTGGTTATCAACCAACATTAGCAACAGAGATGGGGGCTTTACAGGAGAGAATTACATCTACAAGAAAAGGTTCCATAACTTCTGTTCAAGCGGTTTATGTACCGGCGGATGACTTAACTGACCCGGCTCCAGCTACAACTTTCGCCCATTTAGATGCGACGAATGTATTGTCTCGTCATATATCTGAAATGGGTATTTATCCAGCAGTTGATCCATTAGAATCATCATCAAGAATACTAGATCCAGAAATTGTTGGAAGAGAGCATTATGAAGTGGCAACACAGGTACAGGAAACTCTACAAGAATACAATAATTTGCAAGATATAATTGCTATTTTAGGTATGGATGAATTATCTGATGAAGATAAATTAACTGTATCAAGAGCAAGAAAAATCCAAAGATTCTTATCACAACCATTTAATGTAGCAGAACAATTTACAGGTATTCCAGGAGCTTATGTTCCAATAACAGAAACTGTAAGAGGATTCAGAGAAATATTAGATGGAAAACATGACGATTTACCAGAATCTGCATTTTTATTTGTAGGAACTATAGAAGAGGCCGTTGAAAAAGCAAAACAAATGGAGGGTTAAATTATGCTTCATTTAGAAATAGTAACTCCAGATAGACTCTTCTTATCTGAAGAGATTGAAATGGTAATTGTAAGTGGCATAGAAGGTGATCTGGCAATATTAAAAGATAGAACACCTATAACAACTCCTTTAAGAATAGGAAGAGTTAGAATATTTCAAAATGGTGAAGAAAGAGAAGCAGCTGTTGTAGATGGATATATATCTGCATTAGATAATAAGGTTACAATAGCAACAGATGCTGCAGAATGGCCAGATGAAATAGATGTAGAGCGTGCTAAAGCAGCTAAAGAGAGAGCAGAAAGACGTTTGGCTAATAAACCAGATGGACTTGATATAGCTCGTGCTGAAGCAGCTTTGAAAAGGGCAATTAATAGATTAGATTTAAAAAATAAATATTAAAAAAAAGTATCTATGATTTTCATAGATACTTTTTTTGTTAAATATGATTGAGCTTTACAAATACTCTTTTATACTATATATTACAATTAGATTACGAGAATAGAAGAATATATAGATATCTCCCTTAATTGGTGATATAATAGAATAAATAGTTATATAAGTAAATATGTTGGTAAAAAGTAGTATTATAAATAAAATAGAATTAGGAATTAAAAGAAATAATTAGGAGTATTATAGGAGGAGATTTTTTGGAAAAATTAATGGTAGAAAAAAGCCCACCATTAAAAGGAAAAGTAAGAATATCAGGGGCGAAAAACTCAGCACTTCCAATATTAGCAGCATCCCTATTAGGAACTGAAGATATAATATTAGAAGATGTACCAGAATTAAAAGATGTTCGTGTAATGTGTGAAGTGTTAACATCCTTAGGTGCAAAAGTAGAAAAACTAGACAAAAATACAATAAAGATAAACTCAGCAGATGTAAATAACTATGAAACAAAATATGAATTAATGAGTAAAATGAGGGCATCATTTTTAGTAATGGGTCCACTATTAGCAAGATTGGGAAAGACAAAGAATTCATTACCAGGTGGCTGTGCTATAGGTACCAGACCTATTGATTTACATTTAAAAGGTTTTAGAGCTTTAGGAGCTGAAATAGATGTGGATCATGGTAATATTTCTGCTTATTCAGACAAGTTGATTGGAGAAAAAGTATATTTAGATTTTCCATCTGTAGGTGCAACAGAGAATATTATGATGGCGGCAGTATTAGCAGAAGGAGAAACTACAATAGACAACTCAGCAATGGAACCTGAAATAGTTGACTTAGCAAATTTTTTAAACAAGTTAGGTGCAAATGTAAAAGGCGCAGGTACATCTACAATTAGAATAAAAGGTGTGGAAAAATTAGGTGGAGGAACTCATAGAATTATTCCAGATAGAATAGAGGCAGGAACATTTATGGTGGCTGCAGCAATTACTGGGGGAGATATTATTGTTGAAAATATTATAACAAGTCATATTAAACCTGTAATAGCTAAATTAAAAGAATCTGGATGTATAGTGAGTATTAACAATGATATAGTAAGAGTTCAAGGAACAAAAAATCCTAAACCAATTGATATAAAAACTTTACCATATCCTGGTTTCCCTACAGATATGCAATCTCAATTTATGGCATATATGAGTGTAATTCAGGGAACTTCAGTATGTATAGAAACTGTTTTTGAAAATAGATTTATGCATGTAGATGAACTGAAGAGAATGGGTGCAGAGATCAAGATAGATGGAAGATCCGCAATTATTGAAGGGGTTGAAAGGTTAAGCTCAGCAACTGTAAAAGCAACAGATTTAAGAGCTGGTGCTGCGCTGGTATTAGCAGGACTTATATCAAAGGGAACTACAGAAATAAAGGATATTTATCATATAGATAGAGGATATGAAAATATTGAAGAAAAGTTTAAAAATTTAGGAGCTAAATTATATAGAGCTTAGAAAAAAGGATTCTTAAGAATCCTTTTTTTGTTTAAATCAAAAAATACTTGCAAAATCACTTATTATATAATATAGTATTTAATTAAGTAAGAGATAACTTAATTAAATTTGAAGGAGAGTTATTTCATACATAAATTAAGCCTATCCTTAAGATTTTAATCTATAAATAAGCAGAACGGACACCTAATTAGGTGTCCTTTTTGCTTATTTATATGGTATACTTGTAAGAGTAAGGATTGATATTAATGAACTTAACATATATTTTAATTTGAGGTGGAAAAATTGTTTAGAAAAGATATAGGAATAGATTTAGGAACGGCAAGTGTCCTAGTATATGTAAAAAATAAAGGGGTAATTTTACAAGAGCCTTCTGTGGTAGCATTAGATCAGGATAAAGATGAATTTTTAGCTGTAGGTGAAGAGGCTAGAAAGATGTTAGGAAGAACTCCAGGAAATATTGTGGCTATAAGACCATTAAAGGATGGGGTTATATCCGACTACAATATAACTAGAAGAATGCTTAAACATTTTATAAATAAAAGTGTAGGTAAATCTTTTATTAGACCAAGAGTAATAGTTTGTGTCCCTAGTGGAATAACAGAGGTGGAAAAGAGAGCTGTATTGGAAGCAGTTTATGAAGCAGGAGCTAAGAAAGCATATTTAATAGAAGAGCCAATAGCAGCAGCTATTGGAGCTGGAATAGACATAACAGAGCCAGATGGGATTATGATTGTAGATATAGGTGGAGGTACTACAGATGTGGCGGTAATTTCACTGGGAGGAATAGTAGTTAGCAAATCTATTAAGATAGCTGGTGATGATTTTGACGATGCAATAGTTAGATATATAAAAGATAAATACAATATGATGATTGGTGAAAGATCTGCTGAAAAATTGAAAATAAAAGTAGGATCAGCATATAAGAGAGAGGAAGAAGTATTCCAAGAGATAAAAGGAAGAAATCTTCTAACGGGTTTACCACTAACAATCAGTGTGAGTAGTTCAGAGATGCTAGATGCATTAGCTGAGCCAGTTGCTGAAATAATTTCAACAATACACTCTGTACTGGAGATTACACCACCAGAGTTAGCATCAGATATAAGTGATAAGGGAATAATAATGACTGGTGGAGGCTCCTTATTATATGGAATGGATAAACTTATAAATGAAAAAATGCAAATAGAAACTACAATAGCAGAAGATCCAGTATCTTGTGTTGCAATAGGTACGGGAAAATCTTTAGACTGGGTATCCATATTGGATAATGATATGGCAAGAGAAGACTTATCAAGTAAATATAGATAGTTATTTAGAGTTTTTTAAATAGGATGTGATTTTTTGAATAGAGGATTGTATATAGGTTCTACATCTTTAGTTGCAAATCAAAGAAAGATGGACGTTCTGTCAAATAATTTGGCCAATATAAATACAACAGGATATAAAAAAGATTTTGCAATAACAGAATCATTTCCTGAAAAGTTATTGGCTAAGAAAAGTAGAATAGGTGAATTTAGGAGAAGACCAGTTGAGGATAATTTAGAATATGAAAATTTAGATAATAATACTCATAATGTTAAAGTCAAAGAGGGATATTTTAGAGTAGAGACTCCAAGAGGAGAATCTTTTGTGAAAGAGATTAATTTTATAGAAGATGAAGATGGATATTTAAAAACTTCCTATAGGAGTCTAAATGAGGATAGAAAGACTGATTACGAAAATTATATCTTAGATAAAAATGGAAATAGGGTACAAAATCCTGGAGATATAGAAGGAGCTATTGAAAGTTTAGTCTATTCACCAAGAAATTTTGTAGTTGGGACAATGAGTGCAGGAGTTAATTTTAAAAGAATTCATACGGATTTTACTCAAGGAGGAGTAATGGACACAGGTGGAAGCTTGGATATTGCTCTTATGGGTGAAGGATTTATAAAATTACAAGGTGAAGATGGAGTAATATATACTAGAAATGGCTCTTTTTCAATAGATACAGATAGAAATCTGGTTGACCTAGATGGTAGAATGGTTTTAGGCACAAATAATCAACCTATTACCATTAACGGGAGTGAAGTAAATATATCTGAAAATGGAACTATCAATGTGGATGGGGACAATGTGGGACAAATAGGAATAGTTCAAATTGGAAATAAAGAGTTTTTAAGGAAAATAGGAGATAATAATTTTAGAATGGCAGTTAATAATGATGGAGAAGAAATTGGAGCAGAAGAGGAAGATTATGTGGGACGAGTTCTGCAAGGTCATTTAGAAACTTCTAATATGAATGCGGTTACTGGAATGGTTGAAATGATAAGTCTGATGAGAGAGTTTGAAGCTAATCAAAAAGTGGTTAGAATGCAAGATGAAATGTTGGAAAAAGCTACAACAGAATTAGGAAGAGTATAGGAGGAATTTAATTGAGATCATTATGGACTGCAGCATCGGGAATGAAAGCTCAACAATTTAATATAGATACAATTTCAAATAACCTAGCAAATGTAAATACAACTGCTTTTAAATCTAATAGAGCAGAATTCAAAGACCTATTTTATGCTAATTTGAAAAGGACAAATATGACAGATGAGGGTGGAAGACCAGTTAATTTAGAAGTGGGACATGGTACTATGCCAGTTGCAACCAAGAGAAATTTTGGTAATGGTAGTTTTATTCATACAGAATCTCCATTTGATCTAGCTCTAAATGGAGAAGGATTTTTTGCAGTAGAACTTCCCAATGGAGAATTAAGATATACTAGAGATGGTAGTTTTAATATTAGTATTGATGGAGATACTGCAACACTTGTAACATCAGAAGGATATTATGTACTGGATGATGGAGAACAACCAATAGAATTTGATGCTAGAATGAAAGATATTTCCATAGATCAATTTGGATATATTACAGGATTAGATGAGGATGGAGAAATTGTAGATGATGGGATACAAATATCTTTATATAAATTTTTAAATCCAGAAGGACTCCAATCAGAGGGCCAAAATCTTTACAGAGAGACTGTATCATCAGGTTTTGCAGAATTTATAGAGGAAGATGAATTTGATACACAAATAGTTCAAGGATATTTAGAAGCATCAAATGTTCAAATAGTTGATGAAATGGTTAAGATGATTACTGCTCAAAGAGCATATGAGATCAATTCTAAGTCAATAACAACTTCAGATGAAATGATGCAAATAGCTAATAATTTAAAGAGATAAGGTGATTTAAATGAATATAAATCCAAATAGTGCATCTATGCTAAATTTAATGGATAGATCTAATATTGAAAAGACTTCCAAAGATTTAGAAAACGCAGATGATGAAAGACTAAGAGAAGTTTGTCAAGATTTTGAATCCATATTTTTAAATATGATGATGAAAGAAATGAGAAAAAATGTACCAGATAGTGGTATAGTTGAAAAATCTCAAGGAAGTCTTATATTTGAAGATATGTATATGGAAGAATTATCAAAGGAAATTTCAAAATCAGAAAATGGTATTGGATTAGCAAAAGAGATGTATGAACAACTTAAAAACAATGAAAAAGTAATAATAAGATAAAAGCCAGACTTTAAAGTCTAGCTTTTATCTTATTATTTTATAAATTTATTATTTATTTTACCAATAAGTCTGATTCTATCTTCTGCTATCTTTATAGCTATTTCTGTAGTTGGTATATCTTCATCTTTACTCTTTTCTAAAATCATATATGTTAAATCATAGATTTTCTCTGTTTTACTCATAACTCTATCCATATTAACATTACCTGCATCTAATGTATCTGAAGCAGATATAAATCCCCCAGTATTTATAACAAAATCAGGTGCAAATATAATACCCTTATCATGTAAAATTTGACCAGAGCTTAGTTCATCCAATTGATTGTTGGCAGCCCCTGCTATAATATGACATTTTAATTTTTCAATATTTTCCTCATTAAGTATTCCACCCAAAGCACAAGGCGAAAAGATGTCACATTCCTGTTTATATATCTCATCAGCTGGAACAACTTTTACATCTGGGAATTTTGAAAGGATAGCTCCAGTACTTTCCTCAGTTCTACCACTAATAATTATATTTGCTCCCTCTTTAGATAGATATTCAACTAAAATACCCCCTACTTTACCCACTCCTTGAATGGCTATGGTTTTATTTTTTAACGAATCACTTCCATATTTAAATTTAGCAGCAGACTTCATGGCCATATAAACTCCATAAGCTGTTGGTTTAGATGGGTCTCCAAAGCCTCCATATTCTTCTGGAAGACTAACTGCATAATCTGTTTGATTTGAAATTTCAACCATATCTTGACTTGTAGTTCCCACATCTGGACCTATATAGTATCTACCATTTAATGTTTGAACAAATTTGCCAATATCTCTTAGTAAAATTTCATTTTTATCCACTTTTGGATCTGCAATAACTACAGTTTTTCCACCTCCATAATTGGACCCTGCTATGGAACATTTATGCGTCATTCCAGCTGCTAATCGAATAGCATCTATAATTGCTTCATCTGTAGAGTCGTAATCTAAAATTCTACAGCCGCCAAGGGCTGGGCCTACAGTAGTATCATTTATTGCGATTATGGATTTTAGTCCTGTATCCTTATTGTAGTTAAATACTATTTGCTCTGTATTACTCTTTTTCATCTCTTCAAAAATATCTATACTCATTATAAATATCCTCCTTTTATAAAATTATTTACAAATATTCTGATAATAATATATTATAAGATATGATACATTATAAATTATAATAATTCAATGATTTAATTATTATTGAATTTAATAGCTGTATAGTTATCTGAGTAAAGGATTTTAGCTATAAAGTATAAATTTTTGTGAATAGTTTGAAAATTTGATTTAAATTGCTTTTAATATGCTATATTTAGTTTATAATAGAGATAAGAGTGAATTAAAATAGAAAATAGAAAGTTAGGAATGATTAAATGTCTGATAGAGGAAAAGAAAGAATAATTCAAGAATCAGTTCCAGGTAAGCAGATAACATTGGCTCATATTATAGCAAAGCCTAATGACAGTGTGTATATTAGTTTAGGTCTTAGGAAGAATGGTAATGCAATTGGAATTATGACTATAACACCCAGTGAAGCTGCAATTATTGCTGGTGATGTTTCTATTAAAGCATCTAATGTGGAAATAGGATTTTTAGATAGATTTAGTGGGTCTCTTGTAATAACTGGAGATGTGACTTCAGTAGAGACAGCTATAAAACAAGTATTATCAATGCTAGTAGATGTATTAGGATTTACTACAGCTAAAATAACAAGGACATAGGTGATTTGCAAGTGAAGAAGATTATGCTAGTTGGTGGAAGTGGATCAGGAAAAACTACATTGATTCAAAGTTTATTAGGAGAAAAGATGGAATACAGTAAAACACAGGCTTTAGATTTTTATGATTATATATTAGATACTCCAGGAGAGTATTTAGAAAATAGAAGACACTATAAATCTCTATTAGTTTCTTCTGCAGAATATGAGATAATTGGACTAGTACAGGATAGCACAAGTATAAGGAGTCTTTATCCTCCTCAATTTGCAAGCATGTTTTCCAATAAAGAAGTGATAGGAATCGTTACTAAAGTGGATGCAGAAGATAGTGATATAGAAAGTGCAAAGGAATTTTTAGAATATGCAGGAGTAGAGGAAATAATTATTACATCTGCCTTTGAAAAAAAGGGATTAGATAGGATAAAGAAAATATTAAATAGAGACTAACTGGAGGGACAAAATGGAGTATGAAAGAATAAATAGCCTTATAAAGGCTGCAGAGAAAACTCTTACACAAGTTGTTCAGGTATCTAAGGATGAAGAGCTTTTAGTTGGTGTAGATTTAGGAACTGCGTATATAGTTTTAGTTGTTTTGGATTCTGAAAAAAATCCAGTGGCTTGTGAAATGGAATCTGCTGAAGTATTAAGAGATGGATTAGTAGTTGACTATTTAGGAGCATTACAAACTGTTAGAAGATTAAAGGAAAGAGCAGAGGAGAGACTAGGTAGAACTCTTACAAAGGCAGCTACAGCCATACCCCCAGGAACGATAGAAAATAATATTAAAACTCATGTGCATGTGGTGGAAGGTGCAGGTATGGAAGTTACCAATGTACTGGATGAACCAACAGCATCAAATAAGGTTATTGGGCTAAAAAATGGAGCCATAGTTGATGTGGGTGGAGGAACTACAGGAATATCAGTTTTTAAGGATGGAGAGGTTGTACATGTTACAGATGAACCAACTGGAGGAATTCATTTAAGCCTTTGTATAGCGGGAAATGCCAATATAGCTTTGGAAGAAGCAGAAGAGATTAAAAAGAAAAGAGAAAGACAAGGAGATTTATTGCCAGTGATAACTCCAATAATACAGAATATGGCCCGAATAGTATCAGAAGCAATTGAAGAATATGATGTGGAGGAGATTCATGTTGTTGGAGGAACATGCGCTTTTGAAGGTTTTGAAAATGTAATGGAAAAGGAATTAGGAATAAAAACAGTGAAGCCTATAAATCCTTTTTTAGTAACCCCAATAGGAATTGCAATGAATTGCTAGAAAATTAAAATTAAGAAGGGAATGAGAATATGAGTTTGCTAGAAGATATATATAATGCAGGTATTGTTGGAGCAGGTGGGGCAGGATTTCCAACCCATATAAAGTATAATACAAAAGCCGAACATTTAATAATAAATGCAGCAGAATGTGAACCATTGCTTTATACGGATCAATATCAGATGATAAATAATGCAAAAGAAATCATAGCAGGAACTCTAATGGGTCAGGAGTATTTAGAGGCAAAAAAAGTGACAATAGCAATTAAAGCAGAGTTTCATGAATCTATAAAAGCTCTAGAAGGAGAGATTGAAAGACAAAATGCGAATATAACTATACATGGAATGGAAACATTTTATCCAGCAGGAGATGAACACAGTGTAATTTATGAAGTTACTAAAGAGGCTCTTGATCCAGGTAGAATCCCTATAGAAATAGGAATTGTTGTTTCTAATGTAGCTACTATGAGAAATATATACGACAGTACAAAGGGAGAACCAGTTATCAGAAAAGTTGTAACTGTAGGAGGACATGTTAATAAGCAAACAATACTAGACGTTCCAGTGGGAATATCCATAGATGAATGTTTACAACAATCTGGTGGAACAGATTTAGAGGATTACTATATAGTTTTTGGTGGACCTATGATGGGAGAATTAATATCAAAAGAAGAATCTAAAACTAGATCTGTAACAAAAACAAGTGGTGGAATCCTGGTATTCCCATCGGATCATTCAATAATAACAAGAAAATTACAATCATTAGAAAGAATAAGAAATCAAACCAGTTCAGCATGTATTCAATGTACTTTCTGTACAGAACTTTGTCCAAGATATTTAAAGGGACATCCACTAAGACCTCATGAAGTTATGGTTGCATTTGGTCAAGGAGACCCTGACCATCCAAAATTAAAACAATCAGATCTTTGTTGTGAATGTGGAATATGCGAGCTTTACTCCTGTCCAATGGGATTATCTCCAAGAATTGTATTGGCACATGTTAAAGAGGAAAATAGAAAACGAGGTGGAGAGAGAGTTCAGTGGGAGTCAGAAGGGGTTAGAGATGTTGAAAGTATGAGAAAGCTTCCTACAAAAAGACTAAATATGAAATTAAATATAGATAGATATGCAAAGAACAAAGAGTTTGATGAAAAATACTTAAAAACAAATAGAGTTTCAATACCATTAAGCCAACATATAGGAAGACCAGCAGAGCCAAAGGTAAGTGTTGGGGATTTCGTTCAAGTTGGAGATTTAATAGGAAGTGTTCCAATGGATGAAATGGGGGCCAATATTCATGCCAGTATATCTGGAAAGGTAATATGTGTAACTGATGTGGTTGTAATTGAAGGAGGAATACAATGAAGAATGCAATAGGAGTAATTGAGCTTAACAGTATAGCAAAGGGAATAGAAGCAGCAGATTTAATGTTAAAGGCTAGCTCAGTAGAACTATTAGAATCTAAGAGCATTTGTCCAGGAAAATATATGACAATAATATTTGGAGATGTTAGTGCAGTGGAAAGCTCATTGGAAATAGGAATACAGACATCAAAAGCATTCTATGTGGATCATGTATTAATACCAAATGTTCATGAAGATGTGGTTAAAGCCATTAGAGGAATACCTGATAATGATGAATTTGGTTCAATTGGAGTACTTGAGTTCTTTTCGTCAACAGGTGCTATATATGCAGCTGATGCAGCAGTTAAGGCAGCTGGGGTTAGTATTGTGGATATGAGACTTGGATATGCAATTGGTGGTAAATCTTTTGTAACTTTAACCGGAGATTTATCTGCAATAGAAGCAGCAGTAAGTGCAGGACAAGCAGTTGGTGAAGAAAAAGGATTGTTATTTGATATTACAACTATACCATCACCAAATGAACAATTAATAAGAAAATTAGTTTAAATATAAAAAACTGAGCAAATTTTATTTGCTCAGTTTTTTTGTTTTATTTTTTTGGAAATAAAGGTCTTATTTGGAAACTTATATCTGACCCATTTACAACAAATTCTAGAATAGGTAAATTATTAATTCCTTCTGCGTTAATAATATTAGAAGAATTCAGATTAATATATCTTATTCCATCTTTAGTTTGAGAATTTGTCTGATTATGCCTTTGAACAACAAAAACATTAATTCCCTTTTTACTAGCTTCTCTTAGAAGCTCATGGAATAATTCAGCTTCCTTAATATCTGAGAATCCTCCAGATCCAAAAACTGGAGTTGAAGTAGTCAGGATTAAATTTTTAGTGTCTAAATCGTTTAAATCCTTTTGTAATTTATCCCATTGAGTTAAATCTGTTAAGCGTATTCCTCTTTTAGAAGTATTTAAATTTATAAAAGAGATATCCTTATATTTTCTTTTCTTATAATTATTATCTGAATGGAATTGTAATTCATTGCTGATTCCATTTGTAAAATCCTTAGAAGCTCCACCTAAAAATATAGAAGCATCATGTTGATTAAGTTCTTTTTTAACATTTGAAGTGGCATCATATTTCACAATTTCATTTAAGTTTTTAGTGTCCATTGTCACTCCAATAGAATATCCTTCAGCATTTTTAATATTGGCTACTCTTTTAATGTCTCTTTCCACGCTGGATTTTGGAACTAGTGGATTTTTAGCATCTAAATGTTTAGATTCTCCAATGGATACGAAAATATTGGCTACTCCATTTCCAGCTTTAGCTGTTATTACTCCAGATGAGTCAAACTCATTGGCATGAAATATTCCCATATCATCAATATATCCAATATCATTTACAACTGAAAGCTGAACATCCTCTTTAAATAATCTAGTGCGGTTACCATTACCATCATATGCATTGAAATTAGGTAATTCTTTGCTTCCGCCCTTTTCAAGTGTAAATTCTTTCATATAAGTGTCTATATGATCTATTCCATCAATTACATGTATTTTGGAGTTAGCTGATTTATCATCATAATTAACAGTTATATTAGCAGTACCTGTACTTTTAGAGATAAATTGATTATTACTGAATTCTCCTTCAACACCTTCTACTGTATAATTTAGCTTAGAACTGTCAAGTGGAATTGGATTCCTATGTTTATCAAATCCTTTTACAGTTAATCTTCTTCTAGTATTAGCAAACATAAAACTGTCATCAGCCTCTAATTCTATATAATCTAATTCTTCCACAGGTGCATCAGAATAAACTCCTACACCATTAACAACTCTTCTCTCGGATCCTCCAGAAGGTGAATTTGCCAATGTAACTTCTTTATCATCAATAGCCTTAACAGCCATAGTAGTTGAGCCGCCACCATCTAAATTAAGAGAATCATATGCTCCTAAATCTTTCATAAGTGAACCAAATTGCTTTTGGCCAATACCTCTATAAGAACCTCTTCCGTCTATAGTTACCAAAATAAGTTCTGTATTGTCTTTATTAACTCCAATTCCCGTTCTAGGATTATTTCCTCCAGAGTGTATATTTGTAAGTGTTGGTATACCATCCTTTAATATGATACTACCCCCACCAATAGCAAATTTAATATCCTCTAAATTAGGAGTTACCTTTATATCTAAATCTAGTTCATCATTTATTTTAAAACTTTTTAATAAATTTCCATTCTCACCTCTAGCAAAAAGTATATATCCATCTTTTGGAATATCTATAGCTGGTTGGTCAACTCTAATATCTGTTACAATACCATTATTAACTACAACTTCTACTAAATCCTTATTAAACCTATTTCCAAAGGATTTAGCACCCCATTTACTATTTATTAAACCTATATTTAGGAATTTATCTGGAATTCTATTAATTGTATATGGGGATATATTTCTACCTTGAGTTTTATTTAAAACTTTAATACTTCTGTCCATATATCCAATAGTAGTTTTATTATCATTATTCATAAAGATTGAAGGTGCTGCATATGGTGCTTTTTCAATTGGAGATGAGATAACTTCACCTTCATTTATTAAAGTACCAATGGAATTTGGTAAAGGACTATAACTAAAATAATCACCATTAATTCCTGCTACTGCACCAGTATTTCTAACCATATTAGAAACACTATTTCTATTTGATAATCCATTAGAGTCTATCATTCCTTGTATTTTAGTATAAGGATTAGTTAAATCAACTCTAATTACATTAATATTCCACCAACCAGAAGTTGTAAATCTTTCAATATGTTCATGAATAACTCCTGAAGATATATGTTTTGATTCATTTCTCTCATGTATTATACTAGGTAATCCAGAAGCTATTACTGGAGCACTAGACGTAACAAGTATTGCTGATAAAAGAACGCTTGCTACAGTTTTTCTTATAAATTTGTTCAAAAAAATCACCTCTCCTATTAAAATGAATATCGGTCTTTGTATATCCTCCCCTCCTTATTATACATAGTTAATTATATCTTTTAAATATATCATCTGTGTTACAATAATATTACAATATAGGGACAACTACATGGTATAATAAAAAAGTGAAATACAAAAAGGAGGAGAAAATATGGAAAGGGAAATAGGGTTTATTGGTTTGGGAAATATGGCTTCAGCAATAATAGGTGGAATATTAAAATCAAAAATGGTGTATAGAGAAAATATAATTGGATCCGCAAGAACTGAGTCCACATTAAAAAGAATAGAAGATAAATTTGGAATTAAAACTACTAATGACAATATTCATATAGCTAAGAATTCAGATATAATATTTTTAGCAGTAAAACCCTATTTATATGATGAAATAGTTGATGAGATAAAAGATTCTATAAAAAAAGATGGGATAATTATAATTATAGCAGCTGGAAAATCAATTGAATCAGTTGAAAAAAGATTTGAAAGAAAAGTTAAAGTTGTTAGAACAATGCCAAATACTCCAGCAAATGTTCAGGAGGGAATGACAGCTATTACTTTTAATGAAGAGATTACAGAGTCTGAAAGAGAGTATATTTTAAAGATATTTAAAAGTTTTGGAGGAGTAGAAGAGGTGGAAGAAGATTTGTATCATGCAGTAACTGGAGTTAGCGGATCTTCACCAGCTTATGTTTATATGTTTATAGAAGCTTTGGCAGATGGAGGAGTACTAGAAGGTTTACCTAGAGATAAAGCCTATAAACTAGCGGCTCAATCCGTATTAGGTGCTGCTAAAATGGTTTTAGAAACTGGACTTCATCCAGGAGAATTAAAGGATCAAGTTTGTTCTCCTGGAGGAACCACAATAGAGGCCGTATCTAAATTAGAAGAAGAAGGATTTAGAAGTGGAATAATAAATGCAGTAAAAATATGCTCTAGAAAATCAAGAGAAATGTCAAAATAATATTGGAGGAAAGTAAATGGGAGAAAAAAACACTAAAGAAATAGTCAGATATTCCATGCTTATGGCATTGACCATAGTTGCAACAATATTAATAAAAATACCATCACCAGCTACAAAGGGATATTTAAATTTAGGAGATACAATAGTCTTGTTATCAGGACTGTTACTAGGAAAAAAAGCAGGATTTCTTATAGGAGGAATAGGATCAGCCATAGCAGATATAATATTAGGATATACTTATTATGCTCCAATAACATTAATAGTAAAAGGAATAGAAGGATTTATTGCTGGTTATTTAATGGAAAAGAAATTTTTTGAAAATAAGGTATTTTTAATCACCCTAATAGGAGGGATTATAATGGCAGTAGGTTATTATATATTCCAAATACCTCTTTATGGATCAAAGGCATCTCTTCTTTCAATACCAGGGAATTTGGTTCAGGGTCTAGTAGGAGCAATTGGAGCCATAGGTTTGTATAGATCTTTAATCAAGCTAAATTATTTTAATTTCAAAGAATAATTCATTCTCAATTAGACATGTTTAATGATATTAGATATAATGTCATTAGGAGGATGATAAATTTATGAAGAAAATATATATTGTAGGAGTAATTTTAATAGCAATGCTAGTTGGAGTTGTAATAGGACAAAATCAAGGATTTGTATTTGCAAAAGATGAAGCATATATGGATAGAGAAGGATACCACTATGAAAGATGTAGAACACCAAGAGAAGAGAGAAGATACTTGGAAGATGAGAATCAAAATAGACATTACAAAAGAGGACATATGCATCACAGAGAAAAATTTAACTCTAATGGAGAAGAATTTGATAGAGAATTTTTCAATAGTCATATGAGAGATAATCATAGATCAAGAATGCAAAATCAAAGATGTATTAGATAATTATACTAAAAAAGGCCTAGCTAGGCCTTTTTTTACTTTGTTCAGCAAACTCATTTGCAATCATCCAACCTAAGAGTTCTGTAATAAGAGCTGCAGTTCCAGCATTTATTATATTTCCGGCTATGGGAATCCAACCTGCTAAAATTTGTGATAATCCTCTTCCAGCCATAGTGGCTAAACTTGTTCCAATAATAGTTTCAGCTGAGGATTCAGTTACTTTTATTTCAAAGGTTTTTCCTATTTTTCTAATCATGGCTATTTGAAGAGTGACAAGAATAGCTGAATCACTTCCAGGAATTTGAGCCAGTCCAGCTCCTACTCCAGCTGCAGCAGCAGCGGTGGTGTGTATGGCCCTTCTAGTAGATATATGTTCTTTTTCAGTCATATTAGTTTCAGCTAGTTTTTTATATAATTGAATCTGATTTTTTATTTTCTTGTTTTTCCCTTTAGACAAGATTAACCTCCTTTAGATATATTATTTTAGTATTATAAAAAATTCTTAAATTAGTATAAATTAATGATATACTTTTAGTAGTTAGGTATCAAGGAGGAAATAATGAAATGAAAAATACAATAAAGAAAAATGGATTATTTAAAGATTTTACTGATAGAGATATAGATAATATGTTATCAGAGACAAATATTATAAAGAAAAAATATAATAAGAATTCCTATATATTTGAACAAGAAGATATTCCAAAATATATGTTTGTACTCCTATCAGGTAGGGTGCAGGTAGAGAAGACGGATATAAATGGAAAGAGAACCATTGTAAATATATTTAAAGATGGTGGAACTGTGTTTGGAGAGGTTTATCTCTATATAAACCAGCCCTATGACTATTCCTGTTTAGCTGTGGAAGATTCAGAAATACTTTCCATACCTAAAAAATATTTTTTAGAAGATGAGAAAACACAAGTACAGAAAAAACTTACAAATAATATGTTGGAGGTCTTATCTAGAAAAGCTTTTTATTTAAACCAAAAATTAATAATATTAGGCAGCTTTACTCTAAGACAAAAGCTTTCAAATTATCTACTACAAATGTGTGAGGATTCGGGTAAAGTGAAATTACAATTTAATAGAGAGGAATTAGCAGATTATGTAGGAACCACTAGGCCATCCTTATCCAGAGAGCTAATGAGTATGGAGGCAGATGGATTAATTCAAGTGGAAAAAAATTTGATTCTAATAAATGATATGGAAAGGCTTAAAGAAATTTCATAGAAAAAATATATCTCATGTAACATATGTTACAGTCTCTTTATATTACTTATTATAGAATAGATGTAAGAGTGAAAGTTAATATAAAAATGGAGGTCGTTAGAATGGGTATAGAAAATAGTATGTTTTGTTATCAATGTCAAGAAGCACAGGGTAATGTAGGATGTACAATTAAAGGTACATGTGGAAAGTCAGCACCACTTTCTGGTAGACAAGATTTACTTATTTGGGTAACAAAGGGAATCTCAGAAGTAGCAACTAGACTTAGAGAACAAGGCGTTGAAATAGATAGAGATATTAACCATTTAGTTACATCAAATTTATTTTTAACAATAACAAATGCAAACTTTAGTGAAGAGAATGTTGAAGATAGAGTAGAAATGACTTTAAATATGAAAAAAGAATTGTTAACTCAATTAGAAGACAAAGAAGGTCTTTCTGAAGCAGCTCTATGGGCTGGAGATAGATCAGATTTTGTTGAAAAAGCTGAAACAGTTGGAGTACTAGCAACTGAAGATGAAGATGTGAGAAGTTTAAGAGAGTTAATAGTTTATGGTTTAAAAGGAATTGCAGCTTATACTAAACATGCAAATGTGTTGTTAGAAGAAGATGAAGATGTAGATATATTCATACAAAGTGCTTTAACTAAAACATTAGATGACAGTTTAACAGTAGATGAATTAGTCTCTTTAACTCTTGAAACAGGAAATTATGGAGTAAAAGGTATGGCCATGTTGGATAAAGCTAACACTACTGCATATGGTAATCCAGAAATTACATCAGTAGATATAGGTGTAAGAGATAATCCAGGAATATTAATATCAGGTCATGATTTAAGAGATTTAGAAATGTTGTTAGAGCAAACTAAAGGTACAGGAGTAGATGTATACACTCACTCAGAAATGTTACCAGCACAATATTATCCTAAATTTAAAGAATATGATCACTTTGCAGGAAACTATGGTAATGCATGGTGGAAACAAAGAGAAGAATTTGATACCTTTAATGGACCAATATTAATGACAACTAACTGTATAGTACCAGTTAAAGACAGCTATAAAGATAGAGTTTATACAACAGGAGTTGTTAGATATCCAGGTTGTAAGCATATAGATGGAGAAATTGGAGAAGAAAAAGATTTCACAGAAATCATAGAGCATGCTAAATCCTGTGACTCTCCAACAGAAATAGAAACTGGAGAAATAGTAGGTGGATTTGCTCATCATCAAGTATTCCAATTAGCAGATAAAGTTGTAGAAGCAGTTCAAAATGGAGACATAACTAAATTTGTAGTTATGGCAGGTTGTGATGGAAGACAAAATTCAAGAAATTATTATACTGAATTTGCAGAAGAACTTCCAGAATCAGCAGTAATTTTAACAGCTGGATGTGCTAAATATAGATATAATAAATTGGAATTAGGAGATATTGGTGGAATTCCAAGAGTACTAGACGCAGGACAATGTAATGACTCCTATTCATTAGCACTTATTGCAATGAAATTACAAGAGGTATTTGAATTAGATGATATAAATGAATTGCCAATAGTATATAATATTGCTTGGTATGAACAAAAAGCAGTAATAGTTTTGTTAGCGTTATTAGCATTAGGCGTTAAAAATATTCATTTAGGACCAACATTACCAGCATTCCTATCACCAAATGTTACTAATGTATTAGTAGAAAACTTTGGTATTGCAGGAATTGGAACTGTTGAAGAAGATATGGAAATGTTCTTTGCATAATTAGTTGTATTACAAATAGATTACGATTATATTAAAAGGTAGACTTTAGAGTCTACCTTTTTTTAATTGTGTTATAATTAACTTATAATCATTAAATTAATATATTTATATAAAGGAAGTAAGCTGAAATTTGAAAGGATGAGATTAAATGTATACGGGAAAAAGAGCAATAACATTAGGATTAGCAGCAATAATAATGGCATCACCAATGGCAGTAATAGGAGAAGAAGTGGAAATAGCGGAAGAAATAATGGTTAGTATGGATAATGAAGAGGTAAAAGGAGAATATATAAGCTTCTCAGGAACTATAAAAGAATTGATTGAAGATGAAGGAAAAATGAGTATATGGGTTGAAGGAATGGATCAGGAGTTAATATTTCATATAGGTGAACATGTATTAGTAACTAATATGGATGAAAAGTTAGAAGATAAAAAATCTGAATTAAAAGAAGATATGGAAATAATAGCTTTCTATGGTAAAAACACTCCAATGACAATGAGTATACCAGGACAATTAACTCCAGAAGTAGTAATAATAAAAGACAATGATGGACTAACAGCTAAAGTAGATGAGTTTGATGAAGAACTGGTAAGTTCAGATAATACTTTAAAATTGAATTTAAAGGAAGATGGAGAAAAATATAAAAATAAGAAGCTATTAGTTATATATGGAATATCAACTAAAAGTATACCAGCACAAACAGTTCCAGAGATAATAATGGAATTAGGAGATGTAGAGGAAGAAGTAGAAGAACCACAAATAGAAGAAGAATTAGAAGAAGTCACTGTTTTAGATAAAATGAAAATTAATGATAAAGAAGTAAAAATGAATATGTATAGAAACTCACAAAATCTATTAATGCTTCCAGTAAGAGATTTAACACAATCACTTGGTTATGAATTGACTTGGAACGGAAAAGAAAAGCCAATGGAAATAACTAAGGGCGCTCAGTGGACAAAAATTACTTTAGGTAAAAATAGTTATAGTTTTGCTAAAATGGCAGAATTTAAGTTAGAATCTGCTCCAATATTAAAAGACAGTACCACATATGTACCAGTTTCATTTATAGAAGAAGTTCTTAGGGTGGAGAATTTTGAA